>CAKVCF010000043.1 GCA_934725795.1 uncultured Clostridia bacterium
TTATTTTAACAAAAACAAAATTGCATTGATTATTATTTCAGCATTTTTGTTAATCGGTATCATTATTGCAAGCGTGTTTGGTTTGCATGGCAATTTTGAAATTGCAGGGTATAATGAATTTTCTGTTAAAATTGGCAGTGAAGTTAATGTAACAGAAACAAGCAAAAAGATAGAACAGGTTGTTAAAACTTATGACGCAGGTTTTGATACAATTTCAGTTTTTGGTGAAGGGGACGAAACAAAACTTGTTATTCGCTACACCAAAAACATCACAACAACTGAACAAACTGAAATGGCTGACAAAATTGCTGACAAATTAAGCATCAACGTTGAAAATATCAGCAGTCCAGTTAAAGTTGCACCAGTTGTGCGTAAAACCGATTATATCTACGCATTCGTTGCAATCTTGCTTTTAGTTGCATTGTCAAGTTTGTTTGCATTTATTCGATACAATGGGGCAAGTGCAATAGCAATTATTATCAGTTCAATCGTTGGCAGTGTTGGCTTTATCTCAATTTGTGCAATGCTTAGATTGACAGTTGGCTTGAGCATATTTGCCATTATGGTTGTGCTTAACTTGCTTATTGTTTATGGTTGCCTTAATGTGTTTGAATCAATGCGTAAAGCATCATGGTTAAAAAGTGGTGATTACGGCACAGCAATCAAAACAGCAATGGTTCAATCAAGGTTTAGGATGAACGCATTAGCAATCAGCGTGTTTGCATTTGGCTTGTTGTTTGTGATTATTGCACCAAGTGCACTTAAATATATTGCACTTAACATTATGTTTGTTGCAGTGGTTGAACTTGCAGTTTGCTTGTATGTTTTGCCTTTTGTTTGGAGTGCTTGCATAACACATTGCAAAAAACGTGTGAGCAAGGTTAAACCAGCCAAGGCCGAAACAACAGAAGAAAAATAGATTAAGGCCTTTCTTATGAAAGGCTTTTTCTTTTTAAATAAGGTTAATAAATTTTTGATTAAACTAAATTGATTTTGATTAGAAAATAAAAAACAAATTTTACACAATGGAAGATTTATGAAGTACGTTTGCAATATTGATGAAAATGTTAATAATGAATTTGTGTGCGAGATGAGCAAGATTTTTAATTTTGATAAACATCTTGTTGCTCTTTTATATTCACGCGGTATAGATACGCAAGCAAAACTTAACCAATATTTATCACCAAGCATACGTGATTTATATGATCCATTTTTGTTTGAAGATATGTCAGCAGTGGTTGAAAAGATTGAAAAACACATAGCAAAGGGCAGCAAAATTTTAATATTTGGTGATTATGATGTTGACGGCATCACTGCTAGTGCAATTTTGATTAAATACTTTCAATCAGTAGGGGCAGAAGTTAGCAACTATATGCCAAATAGATACGAAGATGGTTATGGTCTTTCAGTGCAGACTCTTGATAAGATTTTTGCCAAAAATAAACCAGATTTGGTTATAACGGTGGACTGTGGTATCACTGCTGTTGAAGAAGTTGAATACCTTAAAAACAACAATGTCGATGTGATTGTAACCGACCACCACGAGCCAGGCGAATCTTTGCCAGATTGCCTTATAATCAATCCAAAAGTTAGCAAAACATATCCGTTCCATTGCCTTTGTGGTGCAGGTGTTGCACTTAAACTTGTTCAAGCTTTGGCAGGAATCACAACTGCCACAAAATATTTGCCTATTTGTGCCATTGCAACTATTGCCGATATTGTTGAATTGTTGGATGAAAACAGAGCAATCGTAAGCCTTGGTTTAAAAGATATAGACAAATTGCCAGTTGGCATTTTACGCCTTATTCAAGAGTGTGGTGTTAATAAAAACAGTTGCAAGGCAAGTGATATTGCCTTTAAAATTGCACCAAAAATCAATGCAAGTGGGCGTATGGGTAGTGCTGAAACCAGCCTTGAACTTTATATGGAAGAAAATCCAAACAAAGTTAAGCCAATTATCAACAAGATTTTAGAATTTAACACTCGCCGTCAACAATTGTGTGATAGAGTTTACACTGACGTTAAAGCTGATTTGCAAGGCAAAGATATATTTAAAATAAGTGCTATTGTTATGTCCTCAGCAGAGTGGGATAGCGGTATTTTAGGTATTGTTTCAGCACGTATTGCGGAAGAATATCACCGTCCAACTTTCTTGTTTAGCCAAGTAGGGGACGAATTAACAGGCTCTTGCCGCAGTGTTAATGGCGTTAATGTCCACACATTGTTGAGCAGTATGAGCAGTATTTTAACCAAATTTGGCGGTCATCCAATGGCGGCAGGTTTAACCCTTAAAGTTGACAATTTTGACGAATTTACCCGCCTTACAAATCAATATGTTGAACAAAATTTAAACAAAGCAGACTTTTTGCCAACTAAAGCTTATGATTTTGCGCTTGAACCAAGCGAAGTTAACTTAAAGTTGGTTGAAGATATTGATAGGTTAGAGCCTTGCGGACATATGAATGCACGTCCAATATTCGCTTTCCGCCTTAAGAATGCAACAATCAGCAGTTTGCCAAAGCATCCACAACATTTGGTGCTTAATTATCCTAACTTTAATTTGCTTGCATTTAACGCTAGCAATAATTATTTTGTGCTTTCTGGTAACACAGAGTGTAGTATTTTGGCAGATTTAAGCCTAGATACATTTAGAAACAGCAAAACCATATCTGGCATTGTTAAATCTATCGACTATGAAGGGGTATATCGTCCACAAGACAATGATATAATGCTTGCAGAATATGTTAAGCAAATTTTGTATCCAGTGCAAGATGGTTATAAATTCAATAATTATAATCGCGACCAACTTATTCGTTTGCTTTTAGATATGGACAAAAATGTATATGGCACATTGATTATTGCTAACGATTATAACACTTATATCAACTTTAAATCAGTGTATGATAGCAACAACATTTTCCGCAATCGTGTGTTTGAAATTGGTGATGCAACTGGGCTTAACACAATTTTGTTAGCGCCAACAAATTTTGATTATTTTAACACGTTCAGCCGCATAATTTTCCTTGACCCGTTGCTAAATATGGGGTATTTGGCAGAATTACAACACAATACCAAGTCAACAGTTTACCTTCCACATATTTTGGATAACACTGCAAACATATTAAAAAATATCAGTTTGCAAAGGGAAGTTTTTGGCAAATATTTCCGCTTGTTGCAATATGCTTGCGACAACAAAATAACAGGTTATTATTGCCATAATTTGTTTAAAAATATTATGGCTAAAACCAAGCAAAAAGACGATTATAATTATTTGCAATTTTACGTTTGTTTGGAAGTGTTTAAAGAACTTGGCATTGTTGTAACCAACGAAACCAACACACAAATTGAAGCAATAACGAACAAGAAAAATCCGCTTAATGCAAGCAGTTTTTATAATCGTTTGGTAAGCATGAAAACCGCTAGATAATTTATATAAGCATTTAAAAGATAACAAATCTAATTTAAATTATTCAAATCTAAAAGTTTTAAATAGGTGTATTTAGATTTACACAACCGCAAAAACGCAAAAGATCAACAATGTTAATCTCACTTTTATTTAGTAACATCGAACCATTAGACGCTTTAATACAATTTTTAATGATTGTGTTTGTTTTTGCATTTTCACTTTCATTGCGCGAGTTTGCACGTGCTTTGGCTGCATATAAAATGGGTGATGACACTGCAAAATTGATGGGGAGATTGACACTTAATCCAATCAAACACATTGACCCTGCAGGTTTTATATTCTTTATGCTGATAGGCGTAGGTTGGTCTAAACCTGTGCCAATCAATCCAACAAAGTTTAAAAATTATCGCAAGGGTATAAGATGTGTTTCATGCTCAGGAGTGCTAGCTAACTTTTTGTTTGGCTTGTTTGCTTCACTTTTATATCTCACTTTAAACCGTACGGTTGGTTGTCCAACAATTGCTATGCAATATTTGTATCTGTTTTTGATGATTACTATGCAAATCAACAGTTTTTTGGTGCTTTTCAATATTTTGCCAATATATCCACTTGCAGGTTTTGATTTTATAACCACATTTATGAAATCTAACAATAAGTTTATTTATTTTAATCTTAAAAATGGCGTTAAATTGCTCTATTGCATTTTGATTGTTAGCCTTATAATTGATTTACTGTTTGGCATTGATTTGTTTGCGTTATACCTGAATTTATTGTATAATTATATATATTTACCACTAGCGTTGATATAGTTAAAACAAGTTGATTGCTTAATGGTTGGATTAAAAAATTATTTTTGAATTAAACAATTTGTAACAAAATTTTGTTAAGCATTTTAACGGAATTTGACTGTTTGCAAATTTTGTTAGCAATTTATTAAACTATTTACGCTAGGTTTCTTTTTGGGGTGTTATGGAAGATATTGAAGAACTGACCGAAGATGAATTGGGCAGCCACTTAACGTTCAAATTAGAAGGCTTTGAAGGGCCTTTGGATCTTTTGCTGCACCTTATCAAAGAAAACAATATGTCCATAGACACAATTCGTATAAGTGAAATCACCGACCAATACTTAAAATACATGGACGATGTTAAAAATTTGGATATGGACGAAGCCGTATCTTTCTTGGATATGACAAGCCGTCTTTTGGAACTTAAATCAAAAGCATTATTGCCAGTTGAAAAAATTGAAGAAGAGGATGATGAAGAAGATAGCCTTTTAAAACTTCAAATGGATTTGAAAGAGTACGAATTATTTAAAGAAGCAGGGCAAAACTTGCAACAATACGAAAATGTTGACAGATTTTATAAACAACCAGATAAAATGGCAGGCGATACACGTATTGTATTTAATGATTTTAATTTGGATAAATTGCTTGATGCTTTTGCTTTTATTTTAATGAAAACCAAAGATAGAGAAAATCCAGAAGAAAAGAAAATTAAACGCGACCGTTGGACAGTTGCTGATAAAATAGCATTTTTAACTGGTGTTCTTAAAGAAAATAAAGAAATTAACTTTTTCAGCCTTTTTGATGATACTTACACAAAAAGTGAAATCATTAACACATTTTTGGCAATTTTGGAAATGCTTAAATTCCAAAAAATTGTGGTTGTTCAGGCTGATAAATACCAAGACATATTAATTAAAGCAAGGGAGGGTGAATAATGAAATACGAAGATATTGCCCGCGTGATTGAAGGCGTGTTATTTGTGGCTGGCGATGGCGTTGAAATTGACGAATTTAAGCGTAAATTTGATATTAATGATAAAGAATTTAACAAATGCTTAGATTTGCTTAAAGCAAAGTATAATGAACAAAGCGGCATAAATATCATTACATATAAATCTAAGGTTCAATTATGTTCAAATCCACAAATTGTTGAAGATATAAGTGAAATTTTAAATCCAATTAGGGAACGCACTTTAACAAAAGCTGCCCTTGAAACTGTGGCAATCATTGCATATAAGCAACCAATCACAAGGTTGGAAATTGAAAATATACGTAACGTTAAAAATGCTGACTATGCAATTGATTTGCTTATTTCAAACAACCTTATTGAAGTGGTTGGACGTAAAGATGCGGTTGGTAAACCTTTGCTTTATGGCACAACTGACCAATTTTTAAAACGTTTTGGCTTGAACAGCATTGAAAGTTTGCCAAATTATAATGAATTGCTTGATAGAATACGTGTTATTCACAGCGAAGGTGATTCACTTT
>CAKVCF010000044.1 GCA_934725795.1 uncultured Clostridia bacterium
TTCTTATCCTTTAATTATTCCTTATTATTGATTTATTTAATGTTAATTATTAATTATAAAATTCTTATTATAAATCCTTGTTAGTTGTATAAATTTATTTAAACCAATTCTAAGATAATGGCGTTAGAAACATAAAAGTATTTATCTGTTACACGCAAATAGCCGTCGACAACTTCCAACATGCCTTTATCTATCATCTGTTTGATTTGTGCACCATGTGAATGCATTAAATCTTCGTGGAAATCTTGGCTAAATTGTTCAAGGTTAAGACCTTGTGCAGTGCGAAGAGAAAGCATAATACGTTCTTCCCTACGCTCAGTGTCGCCAATATATTCGCGTTTATACACGGCTGATTTACCGTCTGCCATTGCGTCCAAATAAGTATCTAAACGTTTGGTGTTGTAATAACGGTAGCCGTCAATAAAACTATGTGCTGAAACACCAAGACCAACGTAGTTTGTTTCATCCCAATATTTTTTATTGTGGCGAGATTCAAAACCTGGACGTGCAAAATTGCTTACTTCGTAACGTTTAAATCCATTTTTTGTAAGTAACTTAACAACTTTATTATAAATTGCCACTTGTTTTTCATCATTAACTGGACGCAGTTTACCGCGAGCCATTTTATCATAAAGCAAAGTATTTTTTTCAATTTGTAAAGCGTAAGTTGAAATATGTTTACAACGGTTTTTAATTAAGAACTTAACGGTTTTAAGCACCATTTTTGCTGTTTGCCCTGGCAAGCCAAGCATAACATCACCGCTTACGTTTGCAAATTGGCTATCTTTAAGCATTTTAAATGTTTCTTTAACATTTTCAACTGTTTGCAACCTGCCATGATTTGCTAAAACGCGTTTATCAACACATTGCACGCCAACACTAATACGATTTACGCCTGCTTGCACATATTCCATAAACTTTTCTTTTGTAAAGCTTGCAGGATTAACTTCGATTGTAAATTCAGTGTTTTCAGCAAAGTGGAAACTTGAAAAAAGTTTGCGGCTTAATGCTGCATAAAAACCTTCATAAACAATGCTTGGTGTGCCGCCACCAATATAGATTGTATCAAATGTTCGACCATAAAAATTAACTTTAAGTTGATCAATTTCAGTAAACAAACCTTCCAAATACATTTGTTGTGCTTGTTTGTCCATTGAAAAAGAAACAAAGTCGCAATAATCGCACTTTTTTGAACAAAATGGTATGTGAATATACATACCTAATGGTTTTTCTTCTGCCATAAACACCCCTAAATTTGCCTTTTGGCCGTTTCTAGTTTAATTATAACCTAATCAATCAATTTTTCATAATAAAATACAACTATTTTTTATTTTTGATATTGTTTTAGATTTCTTAATCAGTTATAAACCTTTATAATTCAATTAAAATGATAAAAAGTTTGATTTAGTTTCCACTTATAAAATCATCCATCTTTTTATTCCAGTTGGCTGAATTGGTTTTTTCACCTATATCAACCCCTCTATAAAATGGAATAAAGGTGGAATTGTTTGCAATCCTATAATTAAGTTTAATAACACCGTCTTTCAAATAATCTTCCATAACAGCATGTGTGGTTGGATCAACCAAAATCCATTGCTTTTTAGGTTGTCCTTCTTCAGTTCTGGTATTAATGCAACATTCACAAAAGGCATGACCTTTGTGCATGGCTGGTGCTTTACCACGTTTTAATTGGTAGTAATAATCCCTTCCTATTGCGGAAACAAAAGTGGTTGGCAAACCAAGTTGACGCGCAAATGTGCAAAATAACAAAGCATAATCAGTGCAACCTGTTGATAAACAACTTTTCCAAATTTCTTTTGCAGTGCGATTGAACCTATATTCAGCGTTAAAATCTTTATCTTCGCTGGGTTTTACATACCTGTGAATATAGTTAATCAAACTATCAATAATTGAGTATTTTTCGCCCATACCTATATGTGCCTTTAAGTCTTTCATAATTTTCGCACGCAAAACATAATCATCCATAAAAGGTGATGTTAAATAATCTGTGGTTAGATAAAATAATGCATCATTTGTTGTGTTTAATTTTTTCATAATTTAATTAATCGTCTAATTTTAAAATTGTAACAAAGGCTTCACTTGGAAGTTCAACGCTGCCTAAACGGCGCATACGTTTTTTACCTTCTTTTTGTTTTTCAAGCAATTTACGTTTACGTGTTACATCACCGCCATAGCATTTTGCAAGCACATCTTTACGCATTGCCGATATGGTTTCACGCGCAATAACTTTGCCACCAATAACAGCCTGAATTGGTATTTCAAACAAATGGCGTGGAATAACTGTTTTTAAACGTTCACATAGTGCGCGACCACGTTGATATGCCTTGTCGCGGTGGACAATAATTGAAAGTGCATCGCACACATCACCATTAAGCAAAATATCAAGTTTAACCAACTCTCCTAGTTGATAGCCTGCAAGTTCATAATCCATGCTAGCATAGCCTTTGCTGATTGATTTGATTTTATCAAAAAAGTCATAAACAATCTCATTGAGTGGCATTGTGTAAATCAGTTTTGTGCGGTTTGCATCTATATATTGCATATCATGGAAAACACCACGTCTTTCAGCGCATAAATCCATAATTCCACCTAAATAATCTTTAGGAGTGATAATTTCCATTTTAACAATAGGCTCTTCCATTTTTGTTATGGTTTGCATTGGTGGCATTTCACTAGGATTGGTTACGTCATATTCTTTGCCCTTATTATCATAAACCTTATACTCTACACTTGGTGCGGTGGTGATAATATCAAGGCCAAATTCACGTTCCAAACGTTCAGTGATAATTTCCATATGCAGCAAACCTAAAAAGCCGCAGCGATAACCATGTCCAAGCGCCAAAGATGTTTCTTTTGTAAAATGAAGGCTGGCATCATTGAGTTGCAACTTTTCAAGCGCATCGGTAAGCTCTTGATATTTATCGCCGTCAAGCGGGAATATTCCGCAGAATACAACACTTGTGGCCTGTTTGTAGCCATCTAACGGCTTTTCAAGTGGATCGTTTTTAAGTGTAATTGTATCACCAACTTTGGTGTCGCACACATTTTTTATGCTTGCGGCAATATAGCCTACATCGCCCGCTTGCAAAATCTCGCATGCAACAGGTTGTGGTTTAAACACACCAACTTCGGTTACAACAAAAGATTTGCCAGTCTGCATAAACAAGATTTCATCGCCGACTTTAACGCTGCCGTCAAAAATGCGAACCATACTTACCGCACCCTTGTAACTATCATAATAACTATCAAAAACCAAAGCTTTAAGCTTTTTATTTACATCGCCAACAGGTGCAGGCATGTGCAACACAACCGATTTAAGCACGCTTTCAATGTTAAGACCAGTTTTTGCGCTGATTTCACAAGCGTCATCACATGGTATGCCTATTATATCTTCAATTTCCTTTTTTGTGCCTTCAATGTCTGCACTTGGCAAATCGACTTTGTTGATAACTGGAATTATTTCAAGGTTTGCATCCAGCGCCAAATAAACATTGGCAAGGGTTTGTGCTTGCACGCCTTGGCTAGCGTCAACAACCAATAATGCCCCTTCACAAGCAGCAAGTGAACGGCTAACTTCGTATGAAAAATCCACATGACCAGGAGTGTCAATCAAGTTAAGTGTATATTCTTCACCATTAAAATTGTATTTCATTGTTGCTGGCGTAAGTTTGATTGTTATGCCACGTTCACGTTCAATGTCCATACTATCTAAAAGTTGGTCTTCCATATCACGTTTGGCAACTGTGCCAGTTTTTTCCATTAATCTATCTGCAAGTGTGCTTTTGCCGTGGTCTATGTGTGCCACAATGCAAAAGTTGCGTATTTTAGCCATTCTATCCATGTAAATAAATCTAACAAACAAATGCAAATTTGTCAAACATGTGTGGCGTTTGTTTTATAAAACAAAACTAAATTGCCTTCTTATATTCACTGGTTCTTCAAATTTTATATTTTTGTAAACATAAAAAAACAAAGTTTATTTTATCTTTTGGCGTTAATATAGGTGGTTTTACGCTAGAAATTAAATCTAAATTTTAAAACCATTTAACTTCAAAAACACACGCATTAATATTTTTTATCAATCACAAATTGGCTGAATTGTCAAATTTTGACATCCTTCGACATATATTTGCTTAGGAGCGTTTATGGTTTTTGAAACAATCGGCCAGTTTTTATCTAAACTTATGTTCTTCCATGGCTTTGTCAACAGTGCAAATGAAAACAACTTTCCTCACCCACTAACGCGTGAAGAAGAAGAAAAATATATTGAACTTATGCTTGCTGGCGATAAATCAGCACGAGAAAAACTTATTCAACATAATCTACGCCTTATTGTACATATCGCAAAAAAATATATGCAAGCAGCAGAAAGTGAAGAATTGTTATCAGTTGGTTCAATAGGTCTTATTAAGGCGATTGATAGTTACAAACCTAACAAAGGTTCAACAATTTCCACTTACGCCAGCAGATGCATTGAAAACGAAATTTTAATGCTTTTACGTGCAAACAAAAAACATAAAGCATGTGTCAGTGTGGACGAAGTTGTTGCTGAAGGTAAAGACGGCAGCAGCCTAACTTTGCGTGATATTATACCGCAAAATGAAGAACAAGACACTGATAAAATTGTGGAAAAACGAGTTTTTGTTGAAGAAGTTATAAAAAATCTTAAACAGAGTTTAAGTGAGCGTGATTTTAAAATTTTTATGTTGAGATATGGCTTAGCAGATGGCGTTGAACGCAGCCAACAAGAAGTGGCAGATATTATGGGCATAAGCCGCAGTTATATTTCACGCATTGAAACAAAAGCATTAGACACTATAAAGCAACAATTTTTGCAAACTTTAAATTAAATTCAAGCGCACCTGTGTTAAAAATAAGATATTGACAACCTTACCGTTAAGTGATAATATATTTACGTATGAGAAACTTAGTTAATAAATTAACAATTGAATTTATGAATGCTGTTCAAGATAAAAATTATAACCTTGAAGAATACTTAAAAAAAGCACAATCAGGGGACAAAAACGCTTTAAATCAACTTCTAACACATAATTTTAAACTTGTGGCAAAAATAGCCTACAAATATGCCAGAATTTTTGATATTGATGTAAACGATTTGTTTTCTGTTGGATGTTTTGGTTATATAAAAGCTGTTAAGAATTTTGATTTATCAAAAGGAACAAAATTTACAACCTTTGCAACAACTTGCATTGTTAGAGATATGTTCAACTATATCAACAATGACATTCTATACAATTCAAGGTATTCAACACTTGACGACATTGCAATCCAAATTGGTTTAGTTGACAATGATGGTAAAACCATACTTTCAGACCTTTTGCTTCCAACTGAAGAAGATGTTGCAAAAACTTATGAAAAGAAAATGGTTATTGTTGAATGCCGTGAATATTTAAAAAGACATCTAAAACCAATATATTATCAGGTTGCAGACTTATATTTTGGCTTAACTAACGGCTGCCCTATGGAGCAAATTGAAATAACCAAAGC
>CAKVCF010000045.1 GCA_934725795.1 uncultured Clostridia bacterium
CTATATTATAGATGATAAAATATATTATTTTTCCGCAATAAATAAAACGATTCGTAATATTTCACTCCAAGAATATATTTCAACACAAGGCATTATCCTTGTACGAACGTCAACCATGTTAGGTACTATAAGAGATAGAGTGAATAATGATGGACAAACTTATGATGGGGATACTTTAAGGTTAAATCGAAGTATTAATTTAAATGATCAGTTATGGACGCCTATTGGCATCAGTTCTTCTAAATATTTTGCAGGGACATTTGATGGTAATGGATACAGTATCTACAATTATACAATAAAGGATCAAACGTATAGTGGGATTTTTGGATATACAATAAATGCAAAGATATCAAATTTGCAAATAAGTAATGGGAAAATATGTGGTTCAGGATCGGTTGCTGGAGGGGTGGTGGCCACTGCTGAAAATACAGAAATATCAAATTGCCAAATAGATTCTTCTGTTGAAATTACGGATAAGTTTAATACGTGCGGAGGAGTTGTCGGTGAAGGAAGCGGGAAAATAGAAAACTGTGATTCATCGATTAAAATGAATATTGTTCTTAATGGACCAAAGACTTGTAAAGCAGCAACACTTTTGGAATATTATGTTACAGCAGGTGGCATAGCAGGACGAGCTGGTTTTTGTGATAAGAATGCAGGGCTGTCAATTAACAAATGTTTTTTTAAAGGTTCAATAACAGTGTCTGGCAGAGCATCTGGAGTGGTTGTTGCTGGAATTGCATCAAACACTGAAAATGCAAGTGTTTCAAATTGCGTTGTTTCTCCAAATTTTGATGTTGAAAATTGTGAAATATGTAAGGCTGGTGAGGGAAATCCAATAAGTGCCGCTGGTTCGGAGTGGATTCCTTTAGATAAAAAAGTTGCAAATAATATTTGTGGAGGATATTTTTATAGATATCACACTAGAAATTATGGCTCAGATTACGTTATGGTGTATAGATTAAAATTAACTTCAACAGGTGGTGATGTAACTGTGGAAGAATGGCATTATCCTGGTGGGCTGTTTGGAATAGGTAAAGAAGATAAAAAAGTTACAAAAACAATAGTTATAGAAAGTCAAAACAACTATATTTACCTAAATGGACAATTTGTAGAAGCGTAAAATGGACAATAAAAAATATCGGCTGATGCCGATATTTTTTTTGCGGTTCAAAATTATTTCTTCAACAATTGTTTGAAAGATGCGCTCAACTTAACAGTTGGCACTTTGCAAGCAGGAACTTTAACCTTTTCTTTTGTGAATGGGTTAAGTTTGGTTTGTGCTTTGCGTTGTTTGATGCCAAAATTCATATAACCAATGAAGTGGCATTCTTTGCCTTCTTTAAGGTTGGCTTTAAGTTGTTCACCAGCAGCATTAAGGATTGCCTTAACTTGAACTTGTGAGTAACCTGTTGCTTCTGCAACTTGTTTGATAAAATCTCCTGCACTAACTGTATTCATAATTTTTCTCCTTTTTTAAGGGGTCGACTAGCTCCCCTTACTTGTAAAAATGCTAACAAATATATGGTCAAAAAGCAACTAAATTACACCTAAAACAATTAATTTTTGGCTCAAATGCCTTAAAAATAGGCGTTTTTAAGCAGTTTTGTATGGTTTTTAGCCTATTTTTAGCAGTTTTTAAAGGCTGATTGATAAGTTTTCACCTTGTGATAGAGGTTTGAATATGATTTAACTGCGCATATTCAATAAAATTTAAACCTTCCGTGCTTGCATATTTTTTGGCGTTTGTTGCTTAAAATATTGCTTTTTACGCGCGCGTGTGTTAATATACTATATATTCTAAAAGACAATAACAAAAATATATATTGCATCAATTTATGGCTAATTTAAACCATCGGTGATATACAATCTGTTAAATTTAAAACAAAAGGAAAAAATTATTTTATGGATATTAGAAACATTGCAATTATTGCACACGTTGACCACGGCAAAACAAGCTTGGTTAATGCATTACTTAAACAAGGCGGTATATTTAGAGATAACCAAGAAGTGCAAGACAGGGTTATGGACTCTAACGCTTTGGAACGCGAACGCGGAATTACAATTTTAAGCAAAAACTGTTCCGCTTTTTTTGGCAACACAAAAATCAACATTGTTGACACTCCTGGACACGCTGACTTCGGTGGCGAAGTTGAACGTGTTTTAAAAATGGTTGATGGTGTATTGTTGGTTGTTGACGCTTTTGAAGGTCCAATGCCACAAACACGTTTTGTGCTTGAAAAGGCACTTGAACTCAATTTAAAGGTTATTATTGTTATCAACAAAATTGACCGTCCAGATGCACGTCTTGATGTTGTTGCTGACGAAGTGCTTGAATTGATGCTTGACCTTAATGCAACAGACGAACAACTTATGTGTCCAATTATTTACGCAAGTGCGCGTACTGGTGTTGCAACAACTGACTATCACAAACCTGGCACAGACATGAAGCCATTGTTTGAAGCCATTGTAAACTATATTGATGCCCCTAAAATGGACACAACTGCACCTTTCCAAATGCTTGTTTCAAGCACTGAACAAAACGACTTCTTAGGCAAATTAGCAGTTGGTAAAATTGAATCAGGCACACTTAAACTCAATCAAACAGTTTATGTTAAAAACTATTTTGATGAAAACAAAAAATATCAAGGTAAAGCAGTTAACATTTTCAACTTTGATGGTTTAAAACGAGATCCAATTGAAGTTGGCACAGCTGGCGATATTGTCTGCATTGCAGGTATTCCAGATATTACAATCGGTGATACAATCAGTGAAACACCTGAAATGGACGCTTTGCCATTTGTTAAAATCAGTGAACCAAGTGTTGAAATGACATTTATGGTTAACGATAGCCCTTTTGCAGGCAAGGAAGGTAAATACGTAACCAGCCGCCACCTTAAAGACCGCTTATATAAAGAAGCAGTTAAAGACTTGTCATTGCAAGTTAGCGATGGCGATACCGCTGACCAATTTAAGGTTCGTGGTAGGGGCGAAATGCACCTTTCAATCCTTATTGAAAACATGCGCCGTGATGGTTATGAATTCCAAGTTAGCCGTCCACGTGTGCTTTTCAAAAATATTGATGGCGTTAAATGTGAACCTATTGATAAACTTGTTATTGACGTGCCAGAAGATTGCGTTGGCTCAATTATGATGAGCATGGGCGTTAAAAAAGGTGAACTTATCAGTATGACACCTATCGGCAGCCGTATGCGTTTGCAATTCTTAGTTCCAAGCCGTGGTTTGTTCGGTTATAAATCTCAAATGCTTACCGATACCCGAGGTGAAGGCGTTATGAGTTTTGTGTTTGATAGTTACCAACCATATAAAGGTGATATCGAAGGCCGTAACTTTGGCTCACTTATCAGTTATGAAACTGGTGAAGCTATCACTTATGGCTTGTTTAATGCGCAAGGCCGCGGTAGATTGCTTGTTGGCCCAGGTGATAAAGTTTATATGGGGCAGGTTGTTGGTGCTAACCCAAAAGGTGAAGATATTGTTGTTAACGTTTGCAAAAAGAAACAACTTACAAACACACGTAGCAGCGCCAGTGATGATGCACTTAAATTAACACCTATCAAACCATTAACATTGGAAGAAGCACTTGAATTTATTGCTGATGACGAACTTGTGGAAATCACACCATTAAGCGTGCGTATTAGAAAGAGAATTCTTGACCATCAATGGCGTGCAAAAGCAAGAAAACCAGTTGTGGAGGAATAATTAATGAGACCAGTTAACCAGCGTAACGAAACTTACAACAAGGCTATGAAAGTTGCCAAACGCATTGCAATCACATTGCTTTGCTGTGTGCCTGTGCTGATTGTGTTTGCTTATTTAACACGCAACATAATCACAAGCAACTTTTGGCAAATATTTATCTTTATTGTGTTTATGGGGTTGGCTGTGTTGATCGAAGAACTTATAGCCCGCGCGCGAATTAAACGTAAACAGGCTCAAGTTGATTTGGGACTAAAAAAAGATATATTTAAATAAACAACATTTTGTAAAATGATTGTATTAATTAGAGCACTCGGTTTATAAGTATTGCTTGATAAGGTTTAATAATAAATCCTTTTAAGGCAACTTATTGAACAACTTTTACTAATTAAATTGAATGAGTGTTTATAGTGATAACTGATTTTAACAATCAAATATAAATAAAAAGTTAAGGGAGAAATTATGGCAAACGAAAAAAGGGCAAGGATGTTGCCAAACGATTTGGAGGCTGAACAAAGTTTGTTAGGTTGCTTGTTTTTATCGCAAGATGCTTGTATGGAAGTGTTTTCAATGGTTAAGCCAAGCGACTTTTATTCCAACGCACACCAAAAGATTTATGAAGCCATGTTGGACAACTATTCAAAAGATGTGCCAATCGACTACATAACCGTAAGCAAAGTTTTAACCAACAAAGGTGAGTTGGAAGAAGTTGGCGGTTTAGGTTATATCACAGACCTTACCAACTTTGTGCCAAGTGCTGCAAACTTTAAGCATTATGCTGAAATTGTTAAAAATGACGGCACATTGCGTCAAGTTATTGAAGCAAGCCAACAAATCATCAATGATGCGTTTGACGGCAAAACTGCAAAAGATGTGCTTGAAAAGGCTGAAAAAAATATCTTTGATATTGCGCAAACCAGACGTACAAGTGAACTTGTGCATGTTAAAAAAGGTATAACTGAAGTTATTGACCTTATGGAAAAACTTGCCATTGACCCTAACGCAAATATGGGTGTTAAAGTTGGCTTTCCAACGCTTGACCGCATGACAAACGGCTTTAAAGATGGTGAACTTATCATTATTGCCGCACGTCCAGGTATTGGTAAAACAACATTGGCAGTTAACTTTGCAATCAATGCCGCACTTAAACACGGCAAATCTATTGCAATGTTTGACCTTGAAATGTCCACCCTTCAAGTTGCACAAAGGTTCTTGTGTGCAACCAGCCGCGTACCACTTAACGATGTTAAAACAGGCACAAAAGATAGCAATGTATGGAACACTATTTTTGAAACCAAAAAGATTTTGGAAAACACAAACATTTATGTGGACGATACAACAAACATCACACCAAACGAAATTTTATCAAAATGCCGTAAGTTAAAAGCTCAACACGGGCTTGATATGATTATTATCGACTATTTGCAGTTGATGAAAAGTGAACGTGCAAGCAAAGACGGCAGCCGTCAACAAGAAGTTGCTGATTTGACACGTAGTATCAAACTTGCTGCACGTGAGTTGCATGTGCCAATTATCTTGCTTTCACAATTGAACCGTGATAGCGATAAACAAAACCGTAAACCACAGTTGACTGACTTGCGTGAATCTGGTTCTATCGAACAAGATGCCGATATTGTTATGTTTATTTCGGACATTAAAGCTGAAGAAGTGCCAGACTCTAACGATGACGCTAAAGACTACACACTTATCATTGCAAAACATCGTAATGGTGAACGTGGTGAAATTCCTATCAAATTTAAAGG
>CAKVCF010000046.1 GCA_934725795.1 uncultured Clostridia bacterium
AATTGCGTTTGATTCTTCTCTTAACATTTTTGCTGTTTTGCGGCTGTTGTTTTCAAATGCTTTTAAACTTATCATTTCTGTAACAACCATGTCTGCACCGAAGTCGGCACACACTTTTCTAAATGCGAAATCTGTTACACCAGCCATAGGTGCAAGTGCAAATATAAATTTATTAAATTTTAATTTCATAATTGTATTATATAAAATTTACTAAAATTTTCCTAACACTTTTATTTGTTGACTGACAATTAAATAAAATAATATTATCTAGTTTTATCTATTTTTGATAAATAAACTTATGTTTATAAAAAATCAAATTATAAATTTGCAATTTAAATATTTAATAAAATCTTGGAATATTAAAAAATAATAAAAATTAAATAAAAAATATTAAAAATCATCATTTTTTATAATTTTATTAATTTTTTTAATTATTAATTAATAAATTTTATTTTTTTTATTAAATAAACAATATGTTTACGTTTATTAGTTTAAATAAATATTTTTATTTTGATTGCAAAAAATATTGCTATGAAGAAAAATAATTTATTTTCAGGAGCATTGATTTTATCAATAGGTGGTGTGTTGGCTAAAATTTTTAGTGCGATTTACCGCATAGTTTTAACACGTATTTTAGGTGGCGAGGGGATTGGATTATATCAGTTAGTATTTCCACTTTATTCTTTGTGTGTGGTAATTGCAACGGCAGGATTGCCAATGGCAATATCAAAAGTTATATCAAGATATAAAAACAATCAATCACAAATTGTAAAAAAATGTTTGTTGACAACAAGTTTAATAGCACTTGCTTTAGGATTTGTCTTAGCTGCGGTGAGTAAACCGCTTGCCACGCTTCAAGGCTCAACGGAAATTTGGATTTGTTATTTAGTGCTTGCGCCAACAATAATATTAATAAGTGCAAGCAGTGTATTGCGTGGTTATTTTCAAGGTGTTGGCTATTTTACGCCAAGCACGGTTTCAAACATAATAGAACAGTTTGCAAAATTAACTTTTGGCTTAACAATCAGCATTGTTTTGGTAAAAATAAGTTTGTTTGCTGCAATAGTTGGAGCAATGGTTGCTATTGCTATTAGTGAGTTGTTTTCACTTGCAACTTTGCTTATATATTTAAAGAAAAATCCACCAACAAACAACGAAACGCATGAGAAATTGCCAGTTAAAGAGATATTTAAAGATGTTTGGCCAATAACACTCACAAACGTTATTTTGCCAATAACTGGCTTTGTTGATAGTTTGCTTGTTGTTAATTTGCTTGCAATAAATTTTAGCAGGCAAATGTCTATTTTTATGTATGGCGTGGAGTCTGGTGCGGTTGGTTCGCTAATTAGTCTGCCAACAATATTTTCATTCGCTATAGCAAGCGTTTTGCTGCCAAGTTTAACAGCGAACGGACATATCTATAATAAGACGCACAAACTTGCTTTAGGGCTTAAAATAGTGCTTATAATTACTTTACCATGTGTCATTTGCTTTTTGTTGATACCAGATAAATTGATAACAATTTTGTATTCTAACAAGCTTTCAGGCTATGGAGTTGAGGGCTTAAATTTGGCGTATAGATTGTTAGCAATAAGTGGACTTGGAGTTGTGTTTTTGGCAATCAATCAGCTATATTCAAGTTGTTTGCAAGCAATAGATAAAAGATTTACCACTATAAGAAATTTAATAATTGCGGTAGTTGTGAAATATACTATTCAACTGATATTTATGCCAAGTGTAATGATTAATATTTATGCCTTGGCAATAGGAAATACTGCCTGCAATGTAACAGCAATGGTTCTAAATCATATTGAAATAGGTTTAAGTTTTCCGCTGAAATTTGATTATATGTTTATGTGTAAACTTTTGCTATGTAACGTGGTGATGATGGTGGCTCTTGTGGCGGTATTTATGATATGTGATGGTGCGATTTGTTTACTTTTAGGATTGGTATTGGTTGGTCTTATTTATGTTGGAAGCTTGTTTGTGTTTAAAATTTTCAATAAAAAAGATTTAGCTATGCTGAAATATGGAACAATAAAACGTTAACTTAAAACAATAAATTTAACTTTTGTGATTAAATTTTGTTTTATTGGTAACAACCAAAGTAAGGAGTTGTTATGAATAAAAATGAATTTATCAATCAAGTTAATTTAAAAACTGGTTTAACAAAAAAAGATTGCAAACTTTGTTTGGAAACAATAGTTGGTGTTATTAAAGACGCTCTTAAAAACGGTGATAGTGTAACACTTTCTAACTTTGGAAAATTCAAAGTAAATCAAGTTAAGCCAAAACCAATGTATAGTTTTCAAACTGGTAAAACTTATTTGGCGGAAGAACGCCGTGCACCAGTTTTTAAAGCTAGCGACAATTTGAAACGTAGCGTAAAATAGATTATCGTTAAATGTAAGTTGTTAAAAATTTAAATTTATTAAAAAAAAACAATAAAAAATCGTTAAAAAATTTGTAAAAAATATATAAAAAATTAAAAAATGCAAAAAAAATTGTATAAAATTCATTAAGTTAATAATTTTTTATAGTATTCAAATATGAAATAAAAAAAGCAAATTATTTTGCTTTTTTTCTTTTTTCTTTAAAAAATGATTGAATTATGGTTTTGTTTTCTTGCTCAAATTCTTTTAACTGAAAGGCGTTTATTGTGTGGTTTAGGCTTGAAGAAAGATTAAATTTTGTAAGTCCGCCACTTTGTTCATCGGCTGCAGCATAATAAACATTTTTAATTCTTGCATTCAAAATTGCGCCTGCGCACATAGGACATGGTTCAAGTGAAACATATAAGTCGCAATCATCCAAGCGCCAAGATTTTAATTTTTTGTTTGCTTTTTGTATTGCTAAAATTTCTGCGTGATGTGTGGCAATTTGATGATGTTCGCGTTTATTGTAAGCTTTGGCAATCACTTTACCATTTTTGACGATAACTGCGCCAACAGGTACTTCGCCTTTCTGCTTTGCTTTGTATGCGAGCATTGTTGCCAACTGCATTGGTGAATTGTATTTTTCCATATTTCATATTTTGCACATATAATTGTTTAAAGTCAATTAAATTAGCATATTCACGTGCTTTATCTAGTGCAATTAATGGCACGTCTTTATTTTGAGCATAAATTTCAGGCAAGTTTTCTTCACCGATAGGATGTGGCAAATCTTCGCTGCCTACTTCGATGGTGTAGGCTGGAATGGTGAGTTTTTGTATGCACCAATCCTTATAACCGCCAGTTGAGTTTTCAGTTAAAACAAGCGGGTAGCCAGTTGCTTTCGATAGAACTGTGCCAATATCAAAATCGCGTTGACGATTTTGTTCTGTTTGACCTTCAAAGCCATAATAGATAATATCACCTTTGCTGTGATAAGAGATTGTTAACTTTGGTTTTGTTTTTAAAGTGAAATCAATAAGAGAATTTACTTCACGTTCGCTTTGTGGATAAAATCCTATGAAATTTTGTGTGCTAGGGCAGGTAACATTTTGGCTTCCGCCGCCCCAGTTTGCAGCAAAATTTGTGTTTAAATCAACCAAATTCACATTTGCTTTATACTGACTAAAATTGTTGCTTCCGTTGTTTGCTAATGTTAAATATTGACGTGTTATATTGCATGGTAAACTTGATATTCCGTCAAGCACAATTTGTGCGCCATCTGGATTAACTAAAAATATAAAATAAATGCCACCATTTTTAACAAGGTCATTATTGTGCAATTCGCGTGCCATTTCAACCAATAATAAACTGGTTATGTATTCACGTGCGTGTATGCCTGCTTGAATTAAAATTTGCGCGCCGTCATAATCACCAACGTGAGTTGCTAAAATGTTTTTGCCAAGTGTGGACTTGCCAGCATTAAAAATCTCCAATCCTTCGTCTTGCAGTTGTAAAATGCGGTCTATAAGTTCTTGATAGGTCATGTTTTCTCCTAATTTACTAGAAGTATTTATGCCTAAAACAATTTATATGTTAATAGGATTGAAGATATTGAAGATAATGAATAGTATGCTAAATATTTATAATGGTTAATTATTCATTTTGATAGTTATTTACTTATGATAAGCAATATTGTTGTTGATTGTAAAAGCACGATAAAGTTGCTCTAAAAATATTACGCGCATAAGTTGATGTGGAAAGGTCATTTTTGAAAATGAGATTTTCTCTTTACACATTAATTTTATGCGGTCTGCAATGCCATTTGATGCGCCGATAATAAACGAAATTTCACCAGTTTGAAGTGAAAGATTGTTAAGCTTTTTTGCAAATTGCGGGCTGGTGAATTGTGGTGCGTTAATGTCTAGACAAATAGCATAGCCCTTTATGTGTTTTTCAATACTTTGAGCATCTTTTTCAAGTGCTAATTCAATATCTTTTTGGCTGACTGATTTTGGATTGTTTTCTTTTAATTCAATTATTTTAAGTTCGGCAAACCTTGAAATGCGTTTGCTGTATTCTGCTATGGCTTCGGTAAGGTATTTTTCTTTAATATCGCCCATGGCAATCAAATTTATTTTAAGCATTAAATTAACCCCCAAATAAACGAAGATATGGTAACAAGCGCACCTAACACAATGCTGGACACAACAAACACAGTGCTTGCCATATTTTTGTGTTGTTTTTGCCTTTTTAACAACTCACTTTGATTGAGAACCACATTAACTTGATTTATTTTTTCTTGTGCTTCTTCAATGGTTAAACTATTGGCTTTTAGATAGTTGATAATCTTTTTTATGTCCATTTGTGCACGCTCTTTCATTAACTGTTTGGTTAAAAATCTATAAAGCCAAAGCATAAGCACAACAGCAAGGCTTACAACACCAACATAAAGGAAGGCGTTGCCAGAAACAAACACTTCAACATCATTAACAAAAGTTGCAAAAGGCCATTTTAAATAGAAACCATAATAGAAATATGTTGAAAGGGCATTGTTCATAAAATGTACAATCATGCTTGGAAAGATGCTATCGCTAACCAAGGCAATGTACCCCATAAAGCCACCTAAAATGCTGGCGTAGAAGAATTGATTGATGTTTAAATGGATAAGACCGAACAAAAGTGAAGATATAATCAAAGCATATCTTGGATTGGTTTGTTTTTTATGTGCTAAAAGCATAATGCCACGGTGTAAAAATTCTTCACAAATGGCAGGTAAAAAGCATGAAAGCAACAATTCTTTAAGCAGGGTTGCGTAACTTATTGTTTCAGTAACTGTTCCAAGTTTGATTGATTCATATCCAAGCAAAGTTATAAGTCCAGAAAATGTTGAAGCAACAAAAGAGTTGATAATATATAATACAATGCCAAGCAAAATTGAAATAACAATCATTTTGCCATTGATTTTTTT
>CAKVCF010000047.1 GCA_934725795.1 uncultured Clostridia bacterium
GTTTTAACCGTGCCAAAATAAATCCAATTTTATTTAAGCAAGTGGCAGTGCAAGATTTTAAACAGACAAAAACAGTGCTTGTTTCTTGTTTCAATTTTTGCAAAACACAACAAGTTTTTGAAAGCTTAAAAATCAAATATTGTGCCTACCCTTTTGCCAATTGTTTTTGCATAAATGTTACACCAAAAGAATTGCAAAAAATTTCACAAATCAAATGGGTAAAATACGTTGACCCATGCGTAAAAGTTTTTGCCGAACAGAAACAACAAGATAACATAAATTTAGAAGGCCTAACACAAAAACAAAACATGGGCAATGGTCAAACAATCTGCTTTATTGATACTGGAATATTTCCGCACTTTGACTTTGTTTTTCCGCGTTGCAGAATTAAAAAGTTTGTGGATTTTGTAAACCACCGCACCACTCCTTATGACGATAATGGACACGGCACATTTGTTGCTGGAATTGCGTGCGGCAATGGCACTTTAAACAAACAAAACCAAGGTTTTGCCCCAAATGCTGATATTGTTGCAATCAAAGCTCTTGGCAACACAGGAACAAGCGATAGCAATGTGATTTTAGATGCAATGCAATGGGTTTATGAAAATTATAAGCAATATAAAATTTCGGTGGTTTGTATGAGTTTTGGCGCAGATATTTTAAACTCTAACGACCCACTTTCGCGTGGAGCTGAAGCCTTGTGGAGACGAGGTTTAACCGTGGTTGCAGCGGCTGGAAATAGCGGACCTGAAACTAGCACAATCAAATCACCTGGGAATAATCCAAACATAATAACCGTTGGCGGTGTGGACGAAAGCCGCATGCAAGTGGCAGATTTCTCGAGCCGCGGGCCAACTATTTTTGGATTTAAACCAGACCTTGTTGCCCCAGCAGTTGATGTGGTTGCGTGTGGAAATGTTGAGCCATACACAACAATGTCTGGCACAAGTGTTGCCACCCCTATTGTTGCTGGAATATGCGCTGATATAAAAGCTAAATATCCAAACATAAAGAACAATCAAATCAAACAATTTTTAATGATGAATTGCACGCCAATAACTGGTGATAAAAATCAAGAAGGGGCTGGATTTTTGAAATTTTAGTTAAATTTTTTAAAAAATTTTATAAAAGTTGCAATAAATTGCTGTTTTTGCTATTATTTTTATATGATTGAAATAAAAAATTTAAACATTAAGTATATTGAAAAATTTTATTCAATTTATAACTTTAATTTGAAAATTGAAAAAAACACACTGCTTTTAGGCGATCAACTTTCAGGCGGTTACGCCTTGTTGCGTGCCATTGCAAACATAAATAAAAGTTACAAAGGCGAAATTTTATTAGATGGAAAACAAATAAAAACGGTTTCAGCTAAAAATCTTAACCTTGCATATTTGCCTGAAACCCCAACACTTTTTAGTGCACTTTCAGTGCGTGAAAATATTGAGTATACGTTAAAAATTAGGCACTATAAAAAAGCCGAACGCACACAACTTGTTAACAAAATCATAGAAAAATATTGTATTGATTTTGAAAATGAAAAAGTGAAAAATTTAAGTGTAAGCAAACAAAAAATTGTTGCTTTGTTACGTGCAGTTGTGCGTAAGCCTAGCATACTTTTGATTGAACATCTGTTTGCGGATTTAGATAAAAAATATATTGAATTAGCCAACAAAATAATTGCCGATATTATGCCAGAAACTTTAATTATTGATTGCGAGATTGAACAACAACACTGCCACAAAAATTTTGATGTTTACTCATTACAAAATGGCAGTTTAGCAAGCGACAAAGAATAATAAAAAAACCATTTTAAAAACATTTACAAAACATTTGATCGACTTGTTTTAACCACAATAAAAAAACGCCTATTACTAGGCGTTTTTTTCAAATTGTATTGTTATTTTTTAACATAATTGGACTACACAATAATCATATTGAACAAATTAACCAAATATTAAGCAAATCTAAAAACAACTGAATATAGATTTTTAATTCTTTAACATTTAGTTAAATACAGTTATCAAATTATTTCTGTTGTGAATCTTCCTGCTCGGTTGAAGTATCTTCTGCTTTAACCAAGAAAACAAGTTTGTCGTCCTTATAATCAACAACAACTTTATCGCCTGATTTGATTTCACCTTTAAGCATTTTATCTGCCAAGTCGTCTTCAATTTTGCTGGTGATAAGACGTTTTAATGGACGTGCACCAAAATCGTCATTTGTGCCATTTTTAACAAGGTAGTTTAAGGTTGAATTTGTGAATTTCAACTCTACACCACTTTGACGCAAGTTTTTGTTGAGTTCGGCAAGCATTTTCTTTGCAATTTCTTTCATAACAGGGGCTGACAATTTGTTAAATACAACAATGTTGTCGATACGGTTGATAAGTTCTGGACGGAAATATTTTTTAAGTTCAGCAAGCATAACTGCTTGTTTATCTTCGCTTGATTTTTCTTTGCCGTCTTTAAAGCCTAAATCAACGCTTGATTTATAAAGTTTATCGCTACCAATATTTGATGTTAAAATGATGATTGTGTTTTTGAAACTTACAACTTTGCCGTGGCTATCAGTTAAACGGCCATCGTCAAGAATTTGCAAAAGCATGTTGAAAACTTCTGGATGTGCTTTTTCAATTTCATCAAACAAAACAACGCTATAAGGTTTACGGCGTACTTGTTCAGTTAATTGACCGCCATCGTCAAAGCCAACATACCCTGGAGGGCTACCAATCAATTTGCTGACACTGTGAGCTTCCATAAACTCACTCATGTCAAGACGTATGATTTTGTTTTCGTCATCAAACAATGCTTCTGCAAGTGCTTTGCTGAGTTCGGTTTTACCAACACCTGTTGGACCAAGGAACAAGAAACTGCCAATAGGGCGTTTAGGATCGCGTATGCCTATACGGCTGCGGCGAATTGCTTTTGCAACTTTTTCAACAGCTTCATCTTGCCCTTTAACACGTTCACACAAAACTTTTTCAAGGTTAAGCAATTTTTCTGCTTCGCCTTCTGTAAGTTTGGTTAAAGGAATATGTGTCCACTTGCTTACAACTTCTGCAATATCTTGCTCACCAACTACTGCAATTGCAGCTTCTTTGGTTGCTGGAACATTGCTTGCTTGTTCAATTTCTGTTTTAAGTTTTGCAACTTGGTCGCGAAGTTTTGAAGCACGCTCAAAGTTTTCTTGATTTACTGCATCGTCCTTTTCTGCTTCAAGTTTTTTAAGTTTTTCTTTCATTTCTTTAAGTTTAGGGCTATCGTAGTTTTGTTTAACTTTTGCCCTGCTTGATGCTTCATCAATTAAGTCAATTGCTTTATCTGGCAAAGACCTATCTTGAATATAACGGTCGCTTAAATTTGCAGCCGCACTGATTGCTTCGTCAGTGATTTTAACATTGTGGAAGGCTTCATAACTATCACGCAAACCGCGCAAAATTTCAATAGTTTGTTCAACTGTTGGAGGGTCGATTGTAATAGGTTGGAAACGGCGTTCCAAAGCCTTATCTTGTTCAATATATTTACGGTATTCGTCAGTTGTGGTTGCACCGATTGTTTGCATTTCACCACGTGCAAGATATGGTTTTAACATATCTGCTGGGTTGGTTTCGCCTTTTTCACTACCAGCCTGTGCCAAAGTGTGGATTTCATCAATAAACACAATGATATTTTTGTTTTGAGTTATCATATCTATTGCATTTTTAAGTTTTTCTTCCATACTGCCACGATATTTTGTGCCAGCCATAAGCCCACCAATATCAAGACTATAAATTGTTTTATTTTTAAGGAAAGCAGGCACATCACCAGCAACAATTCTGCGTGCCAAACCTTCAACAACTGCGGTTTTACCAACACCTGCTTCACCAATCAATACGGGATTGTTTTTGGTTTTTCGGCACAAAATTTCAATCATACGCTCAATTTCGTTATCTCTGCCGATAATTGGGTCAATTTTGCCATTTTTTGCACGCAAAGTTAAATCCGAGCCCATATCCAAAAGTTCTTGTGGCAATGGGCTTGTGTATTCCTGTTTTTGTGGTTTGCTGCCCTTTGACATATTGCCAACTTGCACAAAACCATCTGTGTTAAAGCCAGTTGATTGTTGCTCGTTATCGTTGTTAACATTGTTTGCAATAAGCCCGATTGCTTTGTTGCGCATTTCATACACATTAAGTTTTAACACGCCAGCCAAAATGTTGATAGCATAACTATCATCTTGGCTAAGCAATGCAACCAAAAGGTGTTCAGTTGAAATGTAAGCAGAGTGTGTACGTTTTGCAACACTGCCAGCAATCATAAGCATTTCTTTGGTGCGTGGTGTTAATTCCACAACACTGCTTGGAATGCTGTTTGGCATACTATCTAACACTTGTTTGATAAGGTCGGCATCAACATTGTAGGCTTTAAGCAATCTGCTTGATTTGCTTTCGATTTTGGTTAAAGCATACAAAATATGTTCAGTGCCAACTTCGTTACCATATTCACCTGCAATTTTGCTTGCAAGTTGAATGCATCTGTTTGCTAAATCTGTAAGGTTATACATAATATCATCTCCTTTTATTTTATTTGTTTGTTAATATTTTTTTAACTTTTTCAGCCAAATCAAGTTGTTCTTGTTTGGTTGTAAATTGGTCAAGTTTTGCATCAACCAATGATTGCAATGCATCAATTTGGGCTTGTTTAACATCTGTTAAGCCAAGGTTTGCGCCCACACGCAATAAATCAAGGTTGGTTTTAAGTTCGTCAAAATTAAGCATATATGCACCATTAAGCAAACTTAAACTGCGGTAAACTTTATCAGTGATTTCTTCTTGATTTGTTGTGAAAAGCATTTTTTCAGTTTCTGTTTCAAGTTCAGCAAGTTTGTTGATTGTTCTGCCAAATTCTGTGTATGTTTCAGCTGATGTTAAACCAAGCGAACAAACAGTGCTTACCCTATAAGTTGTGCCAGCCACTTTTGCAATTTCATAGCCTAAATTTTTAATGTTTTGGCAAACTTGATTGATTTTGTCCATTTCAACAAGTGCAGTTAAATTGATTAAACCTTCCACTTGCACACCAGAGCCAAGATTTTTAATATTGCTCATAAGATAACCATATTGGTCGTTATAAGCCATATTCAACTTGCTTTCAAGTGCATGAATTGTTGTGGCAAGTTTTTGACCAAGATTTTCACTAAAACCAAGGCTGGACGCAACAATGCACAAGTGTTCTTCACCAAACAAATTAACTGCAACGTTATCTTTGGTTAAATAAACCGCTTTTGCACCATTAACAATCAAATCACTTTGCCTTAAAAAGTTGAGTGTTGATTGGTTTGTGTTGCCTAAATTGAGT
>CAKVCF010000048.1 GCA_934725795.1 uncultured Clostridia bacterium
GGGGTCGAACCGACACGGACGGTGAGGTCCCCAGGATTTTAAGTCCTGTGCGTCTGCCATTTCGCCACACCGGCATAAGTTACTTTTGCAGGCTTTCGAATGATTTTTCGCTAGCCGACATAGTTGTAAATATTTTATTAAGATAATTTTTGCTAACCAAATTTCAGCTTTGAACAATTGGAGTTCTCTTTCAACATGCTATTGAAGATTTTTTGGTCTGCAAAAGTTTGATTGTTGAATTGCTGATTGTGTTGTTAAAATGCAACAAACAATTTATTGGTTTTGACTGGTTTTAATATACCACATTAATTTTATTTTTGCAAGAGATTTTTACTCTTTATTTTTAAATTTTAAAAGTAAAAAACATTTTTGTTTTTGCGTGCCGCTGCAAAATTATGGTTTGTAAGCGTGAATGTCGAAGATTGATTTAAAAGTGCATTATTTAATGTGATGTGCAAGAGAAGGCGATAGTAGGTTGCTTATCTATAATCCAATTTTGTTTTAAATGATGTTGTTGATATTAAATGTGGTGCAGATTTATCTGTTTACAATGTTAGCAAATATTCACTAGATTTTTGATTTGCTGTTGTATTAAAATGAGTAACGCAAAAATTTGTTTGGTAAATTTGGCTTGATGTGGTAAACTAACAATATGGAAAAATTTGTTGTTGTAGACGGAAATAGTTTGATTAATCGTGCATTTTATGGCTTGCCAATGCTTAAAAGTTTAAGTGGTGAACCATGCAATGCAGTTTACGGATTTGTTAATATTTTATTAAACCTTGTTTTAAAAGAAAAGCCAAAATATTTGGTGTGTGTTTTTGATGCTGGTAAGCATACTTTTAGGCACAATATGTATGCTGAATATAAAGGCAAACGCGACCATATGCCAGAAGATTTGGCATCGCAATTGCCAGTGCTTAAAAAGTTGCTTTCAGCAATGAATATAAAAACTATTGAAATACCAGAAATTGAAGCAGATGATATTGTAGGTTCTATTAGCCGAAGATTTGATGCTGAATTTATTTTGCTTTCAGGTGATAAAGATTTATTACAGCTTATCAACAAGAACACGTCTGTGTGGTTGACACAAAAAGGTGTTTCACAAGTGAATAAAATGGATGAAGAAGCATTGATGGCACAATTTGAATTGAAGCCATATCAAATCATTGAACTTAAATCCATAATGGGTGATAGCTCGGACAATATTCCTGGTGTGCCTGGTATTGGCCAAAAAGGGGCAATGGATCTTTTAAAGCAATTTGAAAGTTTAGATAATATCTATGCAAATCTTGACAAAGTTCCACCAAGATACTTATCAAAGTTAGAAGCAGGTAAAGATATGGCATATCTCTCACATCAACTTGCCACAATCAAACTTGATGTTGAAATTCCGTTTGAAATTGATGAATGTGAAATAAAATTGCCTTTTAACGACCAGGTTTATCTTATGATGAAAGATTTGGATTTTAAATCAATGTTTACACGTAAAGAGTTGTTTGTTTCAGCCCCTAAGGAAGAAAAACCAGTTGTTGCAATAGCTGAAAATGTGCCAATAAAAGAGATTGAAACGCAGGCCGATTTTGACGAAATGTTTTCTTGTTTAGGCGATAGTTTTGCGTTGGCAACTGATAATTTTGCAGTGCTGTTGGCAACAGATAAAACTGAATATTGCATTTATAAAACCAGTGATGTTTTTAATGCAAATTTGCAAAAAATTAAACAACTTTTAGTTGGTGAGAAACAAAAAATATGTTTTGACACAAAAGAATTAATGCACCAGTTTGCAGAAATTGATTGTGAAATTAACAACTATTTTGATGTGTCTGTTGCGATTTATATTGCCAATGAATTGGATGCAGAAGTTAAGTTTGAAGACGCGTTAAAATTGAACAATATCGTGTGTGAAAATAAAGCATATCCACTTTTCAAATTGAAAGAAATCTATATTAATAAACTGATAAAAAATGGTCAATTAAAGCTTTATAGCAACATGGAATTGCCACTTGTAAAAGTGCTGTTTGAAATGGAACAAAATGGTATCAAAATTGATGCTCAAGCTATCAAAGATTTGAGCGTAGCTTATCATCAAGAACTTGATGCTTTAACGGATGAAATTTATGCTTTGGCTGGTCAGGCTTTTAATATAAATAGTCCAAAACAATTGCAATCAATTTTGTTTGAAACATTAGCCATTGAATATAAGGGCAAAAAGGGCACAAGCATTGAAGTGCTTAATGATATTAAAGATAAGCATCCAATAGTGGAAAAATTGATTAGATATCGCAAGGTTAGCAAACTTATTTCAACCTATTTAGATGGTATGCTTGCTTTTGTTGCTGCAGATGGTAAAATTCACACCACCTATATGCAACGCACAACAAGCACAGGCAGATTGAGCAGCCGTGAGCCAAATTTGCAAAATCTTCCTATTCGTGATGATGAAGGTAGAAATTTGCGCAAAATGTTTGCAAGTTCGTTTGAAAATGGCACAATAATAAGCGCCGATTATAACCAAATTGAATTAAGGTTGATTGCCAATTTCAGTGGGGACGAAAACATGATTGCTGATTATCTTTCTGGCAAAGATATTCACACAGCAACCGCAAGCAAAATCTTTGGTGTTGCAGAAAGTGAAGTTACATCGAACATGCGCCGTGTGGCTAAATCGGTTAACTTTGGCATTATTTATGGCATAAGTGCTTATGGTCTTAGCCAAAATATTGGCACAACTCCAAAAGAAGCAGGTGCATTTATCAACAAATATTTGGAAATTTATCCAAAAGTTAAAGTTTATGGTGATGAACAAATTGCTTTGGCACGTCAAAATGGCTATGTAAGCACCATTATGGGCAGGGTAAGGCATATTCCTGACATTAATTCCACAAACCATACAATGCGCGGATTTGCTGAAAGGACTGCAAAAAATATGCCATTGCAAGGCAGTGCAAGTGATATTATCAAAATTGCCATGGTTAATGTTTACAAACGCTTTAAGGCTGAGAATATCAAAAGCAAATTAATTATTCAAATCCACGATGAATTGGTTGTTGATTGCCATCCAGACGAAAGTGAAATTGTTAAACAAATTTTAAAGGAAGAGATGGAAGGCGTTGTGTCTTTACGTGTTCCACTTATTGCAAATGTTAGTGAAGGCAAAACTCTCTATGATGCAAAATAAGATTTAACTGCGTTTGAAAAGCTTAAAAATCTTGTGCTAAAAATTGCACAAAAATTTAAAAAACAATAAAATAAAAACAGAATTATTAAGCAAAAACAGTGAAATGTTAAAAAAAACCAAAATATGTTTTGGTTTTTTTTCAATTTGTTTTACAATGCTTTAAATGACAAACGAAGAAAAAATGACTAAATACATGCAACGCAATGTCAAGTTGTTTCCAACATTTTTGGCGCTAACTTGGGATGTGCTTTTTGTGTGGACAATTTCAACTATGTTTTTCACCACACAAAAGGGGCTAGACTTTTCACAGGTTGTTATGCTTGATTCTGTGCTTATGATTATAGGTTGCGTTATTTGTGTTCCTGTAACAAATTTGTTTAAAAAAGTCAATGCGGTTACTGCATCTCAAATAGGTGCGCTTGGTTATGCCATTTACCTGCTTATGTGCATATTTGGCAATCATTTTGCAGTGTTTTTGTTGGCACAATTCTTCTTATCTTTTGGCTACATTGCTTGCGGTATAAAAGGTAATTCAATTTTAACAAGAAGTTTAAATATTTTAAAGCGTGATAATGATTATGAACGTGTTTATGGCAAGGGTATAAGTTTATTCTATGTGTTGGAAGCAGTTGGTGCAATTGGTATTACATACGTGTATAACTGGCAACCTTATGTGGCTTATTGGATTTCTTTTGCTGTTATTATCTTTGTTTTCTTTTATTCATTCCTGCTTAAATCACCTGAAAAATTCCAACAACAAAACATAGTGGTTCAGGCAAAATCAACAGATGGAAAATCAACAGAGAAAAAGAAAAAAGAAAGTATACTTGCAAAAATATTTAAATCACCATTTTTCATATGCTTGCTTTTATTTATGTTTTTAATGCGTGGTGCAACATCAGTTATAAATTCAAACTTCAAGATGTATTTACAGCAAATTATAGAGTTTGGTGCGTTGCCTGCTAGCATGTTTGGTTATATATATGCTGGCGGAAAATTACTTACAGCCATATCAAGCAAATACCAATTTAAATTTAACCTTAAATTTGGTGTTAGAAGCATAATTATATTTGCGGTTTCGTTGATTGTAAGTTTCTTTGCTGCTGGTGCTGTTGCAATGTGTATGCCTGTTAACTGGGTATCAATAACTTTGATTATTGTGATTTCATATGTCCAAATGTGCATAATTTCACCTTGCAGAATATTTGTTAACAATTATATGCAAGTTTGTATTCCTCCGCAAGATATTGAAAATGCATATTCGGTGCGCACAATGGTTGAATATTTAGGCTATGGATTAATAAGTGCGCTGTATTCCGCATTGCTCACCGCATTCAGCGATAATTATGGAATTGTTTCAATTGTATATATGTCAATCTTAACAGTTCCTATTATTATCACAATGGTTTTATTTATCAAATATCTTATCAAAAAGCATGCAGAAAAATACACAATTATAGACCCTGAATATACAGATATAAGCTAATTTGTTTAAATTTTTATTTAAAAGCGTTATTAATAAATGTTTGTTAAAGTGTTGACAAATTTAGAGTTTAATTATACACTATAATTATCCATAAAGAGTGTGCGAGGGACAGCCCCGTTGACCACACAGCAACCTAGCGTAAGCCAAGGTGCTAAAGGCTGACCGATGGGGTAAATAAGTGCACGTATAATCTCATCGGTAACGATGGGATTTTTTGTATTCTCTTTATGGAAATAAATTTTTATAGAGGGATATATGAAAACAATAGAAGAATTAACAAAACAAACAGTCAACACCAAAAATTTGGTAGCATTGAAATTAAACAGGGCGGAGATAAGGCCGTTTTTGCACTATGCTAAGCAAAATGGCTGCACATGGTTTAATGGTGAACAAATTGATGAAGAACATGATTTGATAGACGTTCCTTATGTGTTTATATGCATTGGCGCAGATAAAACAATTGGCAAACTTTCAGCAATGTGTTGGAGTAAGGGGACAAACCTTATCAAGATTGAGTTTAAAGATTTGTTTGATTTGGGGCGCAAACATTTAGAAACAAGTGAAAGCGTAAAGATCGGCCATCCAGATAAAACCTGTGATACCATTGCAGATGCC
>CAKVCF010000049.1 GCA_934725795.1 uncultured Clostridia bacterium
AACCAAACTACTATGGCAGATTCGACCAAGGCGTTGTTACTGTTAACCTTATTGATATTGCCCTTTCAAGCCATAAAGACATGAAGGAATTTTGGAAAATCTTTGATGAACGTATGGAATTGTGCCACCGTGCTTTACAATGCAGACATAATCGTTTAACTGGCACATTAAGTGATGCCGCACCAATTTTGTGGCAACACGGTGCTTTGACAAGGCTTAAACCAGGTGAAAAGATTGATAAATATCTCCATGGCGGTTACAGCACAATTTCTCTTGGCTATGCTGGCTTATGGGAAACAGTGTTATATCTCAATGGCAAAAAATTAACCGAACCAGAAGGTAAAGAACTTGGATTGCAAATTATGCGCAAGTTAAATGAATACACCAAAAAGTGGAAGGAAGCCGAAAATATTGACTACTCTCTTTACGGCACACCACTTGAAAGCACAACCTATAAATTTGCAAAATGTTTGCAACGTAGGTTTGGTATTATACCTGGTGTTACTGATAAAAACTATATCACAAACAGTTATCATGTTCACGTTACTGAACCTATTGACGCGTTCAGCAAACTTCAATTAGAAAGTGAATTCCAAACTCTTAGCCCAGGCGGCGCAATCAGTTATGTTGAAGTTCCAAATATGCAAAACAACATTGAAGCAGTTTTGCAAGTTATGAAATTCATTTATGATAATATTATGTATGCAGAACTTAACACAAAATCCGACTATTGCCAAGTTTGTGGTTATGATGGCGAAATCCAAATTGAAGAAGATAAAGATGGTAAATTAATTTGGGTTTGTCCAAATTGCGGAAATAAAGACCAAACAAAAATGAACGTTGCAAGACGTACATGCGGTTACATTGGCAGCCAATTCTGGAATCAAGGCCGCACACAAGAAATCCGCGACCGTGTGTTACACTTATAAAAATTTACAGATATTAAATATAACACTTAATTACATAAAAATTAAATAAAAATTAATTTTATTACATATTTAAAAGATTATTAAAAATTAATAAAAAATAATTAAAAACATTAAAAAATTAAACAAAAATACTTAAAAATAGGTGTTTTTAATAAAAAAATAAATATTTAATTAATTTTAAATTATTAATTGTTTAAATAGGAATGTAGGATTATATTACAAAACCATGAATTATGCAAACATTAAATTTAACGACATTGCAAATGGGGAAGGCATAAGAACTTCCCTATTTGTGAGTGGTTGCACACATCACTGCAAAAACTGTTTTAACAAAGAAACATGGGATTTTAACTATGGCAAAGTTTTTGACAAAACTGTTGAAGATAAAATTATTGCCAGCCTTAAACCAGACTTTATAAACGGACTCACTTTGCTTGGCGGCGAGCCAATGGAACCAGCAAACCAAAAAGGCTTGTTGGAATTTGTTAAACATGTTAAAGCAATTTACCCTAACAAAACCATTTGGTGCTATTCTGGTTACACTTGGGAACAACTCACAACACCAAGTAGAGCATATTGCCCTTTTACAAAAGAACTGTTATCATATATTGATATTTTGGTTGATGGCGAATTTGTAGAAGAAAAAAAAGATATCACACTTAGATTTAAAGGTTCAAGCAATCAACGCATTATTGATGTGCAAAAAACTTTAAAAGAAAACAAAATTGTGCTTAGCCCATTTAATGAGAAAAGGACAAATTCAATTAAGCCTGTTACACAAACCGAACTGGCGGTATAAAGCGGTATAAAATGGCAAAAGTTAAAATTTTAAAAAAATTACCAAAATCTAAAACAAAGATTAGCAAACAAAAAGGTAAAGTTATTCCACATGACAAAGCAACAACAAATAGTTTTGCAGATAACTACCTGCGCTTTTATGATGATATAAAAATCAACAGCAGACGTAACGACTGGTAAAATATATAATTCACAAATACATTTCAATCAAATTAATTTTTATTCTAAACCAAATTTTAATTTGTTAAATTTTAAAAATTCCACTTAAAAAATGAGCCAATAAAGTTAGCTCATTTTTTTTGCTGCACTATGAAATAGCAAAATACAAAATGCTAAAAGTCTTAAATATCATTTCGCAATAAAGCAAAAGAATTGTAAATTTTAACACTTATTGGATTGTTTAGCTTTTTTAGCCTTGGATTTATCTACTATAAAGGCTACTAGCCAAAGCAATAAACATATGGCCATTGTTGCACCAATGCAAAGCAAAATACAGTTGCCAGAGTTTGCAATATTATAATATATCATGATAGGTTGCTGGAAATTATCTTCATCAACCAACCATGTGTGATAATAAACGCCATTTTTTTCTGTAACTAAATCTGCGTCAGTATGTTCACGCCTATACTCTGTTTGATATGTGTAAGTTAATGTTGCTTTATTATTTAAAACTATGGTTGGATATTTGGTTGCAAAACTTGATTTTATGTTGCTGTATAATGATGTGTAATCAGCATACATTGTTAAGCCGTAATAATAGTATTTTGTGTATAAGAAATGTTTTTCAGTTTTATATGTTGGAGAGTGATTTGCTGACATATTGTAATAGTATCTATAAACGTCAGCATTTTTAAACCTTATACCAAACACATAACTGCCATCTTCAGTTAAGTTATTTTGAAGTGAAGAAATGCCATTTAGATAACTGTTTAATTTGACAACTTCTGCTGGTGTTGTTGCCAACAAAATATCTGCTTGAACACGCACATTAAAATCTGAACAAATATTACTGCTTGCCTGTGTGCCACAATCTACAATGTCATTTTTGATTTGCAAAATATTATCTGAAGAATAACCTTGAGAGATTAGATCTTGTTCATCAATTTTTATTGTTACAAATTCGTCAATAGTTCCATCATCATTTACCACTGTTGTTAAATTGATATTTGAACATGCCGAAAAAAACATTGTTGATAAAACAATCAACAAGCAAACGAATATTGGAAGCAGTTTCTTTTTGTGCATTAAATATACCTTAACTTTATTTTATTCTTTATTTTAAGATTAAATACATTATACAAAAAATTTTGAAAAACTCAAAGGTATTATAAGCTGATAAAAAATATTTGTTTTTTCATATTTAAAGCACTTGTTTTTTTAGATTTTAAATTTACTCAGTTTCAACAAAAAATTATAGCAATATAAAACCGAATTGTTTTTTATTAAATTAAAAAAATAAAACAAATAAAAAATAATTAAAAATATATTTAAAATGCCTAAAAATAGCATTTTTTAATGAGTTTTATTTATTTTAAATTAATTTATTTTTTATTAAACAATTATTTATTATTTATATTAAATCAAATTTAAACGTTTAATTTTATTTTAAAATTTATTAACCATAAAAGTCAGCAACAAAAAGGTGGATTAAACTTCCACCTTTTTATCTATTTGTTTTGTTATTCAAACACTTTTCTGCACTTCATTTTTAACGTCTATTCTATTTTAATATTTCATGTTTGTTATATTTTGCAAACAAGTAACATTATTCAGTGTTATTAAATTAAGTCGTCTTCTGTTGAAGGTTCTTCTGTGGTTGTATCGGTTGTTGTTTCAACAGTTGTGTTTTCTACATCTGTGCTTTCAACTGAATCTTCTGTCAATTCTTCTTCAGGCTCTTCAGGGGCACGGTCAACAATCGCAACGCTTACAACTGAATCATTTGCACTAACTTTCATTAAACGAACACCTAAACTTGTTCTGCCAACCAAATTAATTGAATCAGCATTTGTTCTTATCATAACGCCATCACCAGAGATTGCCAAAATATCATTATCAGCAGTTACGTTTTTAAGGGCAACAACTTTACCAGTTTTTTCATTGAACACGCCAGCCTTGATGCCTTTACCACGTCTGCCTTGCAAGCGGTAATCTTCAGGCTTGCTGCGTTTTGCATAGCCCTTTTCAGTTACTGTTAAAATATCCATTTCAGGGTCAAGCACAATCATGTCAACAATGTTTTCGTCTTCATTAATCTTCATTGACCTTACGCCACGGCCAGTACGCCCCATATTACGAACGTTTGATTCGCTGAAACGCAAAGCTTTGCCGTTATCTGCAACCATTAAAAGTTCTTGTTTAGGTTCAACAAGTTTAGCACTGACTAAACTATCACCTTCCATAAGTTTGATTGCAATTTTACCATTTTTACGTACTTGTGCAAATTCGCTTACCTTTGTCTTTTTAATGTAACCTTTTTTGGTTGCAATAAGAAGGTTTTTATTTTCATCATAATCGAATTTCAAGATTGTGTTAATCTTTTCGTCTGCTTCAAGTGGCAACAAGTTGATAAGTGCGCGGCCTTTGTTTTGACGGCCTGCTTCAGGTATCATATATGCTTTAAGCAGATAAACTTTACCCTTGTTGCTGAAGAACATAACATTATCGTGGCTGTTAAGCACAAACATATCTGTTACAAAATCTTCTTCCTTGGTTTTGTGTGCATTTACGCCACGTCCGCCACGGTGTTGTGATTTATATTCACTAACTGGCAAACGTTTAACATAACCTTGGCTTGTAAGGGACAAAACAACATCGTGTTTTTCAATCAAATCGCCAATATCGATATCACTATAATCCATAATGATTTTGGTTTTACGTGGTGTTGGATATTTGTTTTTGATTTCAGTTAACTCATCACGAATAATTTGATTGATTCGTGCTGGGTCAGCCAAAATTGCTTTAAGTTCAACAATGGTTTTTTCAAGTTCAGCACACTCTGCTTTAAGTTTTTCAACTTCCAAGCCTGTAAGCCTGCTTAACTTCATTTCCAAAATAGCGTTTGCTTGACGGTCTGTTAAACCAAAACGTTCTTGCAAACTTGTTGATGCACTAACTTTATCAGTGCTCTTTTTGATAATAGCAATAACTTCATCAATATTGTTAACCGCAATAACCAAGCCTTCCAAAATATGTGCACGTTCTTCTGCTTTTTTAAGGTCATATTTTGTTCTTCTTGTGATAACTTCACGTTGGAATTGAAGATAGTTGAACAAAACTTCTTGCAAATTAAGCACTTTTGGTTTGTTATCAACCAAAGCAAGCATAATGATACCACTGCTTAATTGAAGTTGAGTTTGCTTATAAAGCATATTCAAAACAATTTGTGGTGTTGCATCTTTTTTAAGTTCAATAACAATACGCATACCATCACGGCCAGATTCATCACGCAAATCACTGATGCCG
>CAKVCF010000050.1 GCA_934725795.1 uncultured Clostridia bacterium
GCATGGAATATTTAGTAAAAAAATATGCCAAAGTTGCCACCCCTTTAAAAAACATAACACCGCATAAATTACGTTCAACTTATGGTACAAATTTATATAAAGAAACAAAAGATATTTATATAGTTGCTGAAGTTTTAGGCCATAAAGATGTTAATACAACAAAGAAGCACTACGCAGCAATCAGTGATGATATTCGAAAGTCTGTTGCTGGCAAGGTTAAACTGCATAATGAGGAATAATCACCTTTTATTGTTTAACGACCACCAACTTAAATAATCTCTTATTATTTTGTTAATTTACTATATTTTAAAATTTAAAATCATTTAAAAAATTAATAAATTTTATCGAACAAATGTTTGACAAATGTGGTTTTTTTTGTTATCATATCTTAAACTTGAATGTTTTAATTTAGTTTTGGAGAATTTTATTATGAACATGACCGAAAGAACCTATGATTTTATCAGCAGTTATATTGAAAAAAACAAATACCCCCCAACAATAAGGGAAATTTGTGCAGAATTGAATTTTGATTCCACTTCAACTGCCGTATACCACCTTAAAAAACTTGAAAAAATGGGTAAAATCTCAAGAAATGAAAATAAAAATCGTGCTATTGAATTAAACGAACCAACCATCGCAAGTGTTACCCTGCCCTTGCTTGGTACTATTGCTGCTGGTCAACCTATTTTAGCAGAAGAAAACTTAAGCGATAAAATTTTAATTTCTCAAAACTTGTTTGTTGGCAACAATCTATTTGTGCTTAAAGTTAAAGGTGATAGCATGGTTAATGTTGGCATATATAATGGCGACATGGTTGTTATTTCACAACAATCAGTTGCAAATAATGGTGAAATTGTTGCATGTTTGATTGATAATGAAGCAACAGTTAAACGTTATTATAAAGAAAATGGTTATTTTAGATTACAACCAGAAAATTCGTTTATGCGCCCTATTATCACCGACCATTTACAGATTTTAGGCAAAGTGGTTGGCTTAATTAGAACTAAATTTTAACAAAAATGCCCTTAACGGGCTTTTTTTATATATGCAAACATAATCATAAAGCATTTTACTTATTGCTTTATGCTCTTAAACAATTAAACCAAAAATTTTTGTATGCCAATTTTTTAGAATTAACAAAACAACAAAATCAATATATTTTGTTTGACTATCTTTCTTTAATTATTATATAATTAATATGTATTATTATGTTTATGTTTTTTAACACTTTCAGTTGCGTAATGTAAATTATACTTACACAACTTATATTATGCTAGAAAACAAAACACTTAAAGGGGTTTTATGAAAACTGCTGATTTGATACCTTTGATTTTGATTGAATTAGCTGGTGGCGACAAATATGGTTTTGAACTTACAAAAGCCATTGAAGACAAATCTAATCAACAAATTCAAATTAAACAACCAACTCTTTACACTGTGTTAAAAAAGTTGGAAAAATCTAAGTTTATTTCTTCATATTGGGAAGATAGTGAAATTGGTGGTAAGCGCCATTATTATAAGATCACTGAAAACGGCAAAGCACAAATTGCAACTTTGCCATCTTTTGAGCAGTGTATACAAAATATCTTGTTAGAAGAACAAGAAGATGAATTATTGGAATCTTCTTCCCTTTCAAACAATGAAAATATTATTGAACAGCAAACCGAACAAGCTATTGAACAGCCATATCAATCGAAATTAGAGCGCTTTAATGCCTCTTTCAATAATAATGGTGATATTGCAGAAAATAATTTTGCCACGACTGTTGAAGGACAATCTATCAAAGAAGACACTTCTTTCAATCAACAAATTGTTGAGCAATCTCAACAACTTGATAACAACACTATCACACAACAAGAACAAGTTAAACAAGAAGTATCTAAAAATGACGATAAATTTGTTTCTATTATGGATTTAATTGCTGACAACGCTGAACAAGAACAAACAGACGTTAAACACTCCGTTGTTAACCCTACTGAATTATTTGAAAACGATAGTATTGACCATAAAACTGAATTGGAAGTTAACAAAAGCAACTCTGCTCTGCTTAAAAATCAAGAAACACAACAAGCAGAACAATTTGCGGAGAATAAACAAATAAGCAAATTCGTTGATAAAGTGCCTGCTCCACAGCCAACAGTCCCAGATGTTAAATCACTTGAAAGTGAACCTATTAAGTTAGAACCAAAGCAAACAAACGCAGATTATGCTTATGATGACATCAAATACGTTGATTATGTCAACTTTAAAACTAAAAAAGAATACATATATGCAAAAAAAGTGGCAAATTTATCACTATTAAAAACATTTGCAGTTTCGATTTATGCCTTAATAATGATGATAATTTGTGGTGTTGCTGTTAAAGGGCATGCAAGCAGTTTTTATTATTGTTTCTTTATTGCTACAATTGCTTATACCCTTTGCTATTTGGCAATTGGCATTAAAACAAATGAAAATTTAAGGCTTAAAACACAAAAAAGCGAATATAAACCTAACTTCAAAATCCGCCTTATAATTAATGGCATTGTAACTCTTATTGTTATTGTTTTGTCCATCATATCTAGTGTTTTAATTGGTAACAACACAATATCTAGCATGTTCAGTTCAATAAACTTTGCAAATATATATGCACCTATTTTGCTTTGCACTATCATTTGGATTGATACACTTTTAACATACATTGTGGCAAAAACTACAACAAAAAGTGAACCAATAACAAATAAAAACAAATAAATACTTAGCCTTGTTTAGGAGAAAAAATGATACCAGCATTACAAGTTTCAAATGTAACAAAAATATATGGCAACAAAAAAGTTGTCAATAATGTTTCATTTTCAATTTACCCTGGTCAAATTTATGGATTTGTTGGTCCTAATGGTGCTGGCAAATCTACGACTATACGTATGATAACGGGGCTTATTCAACCAAATGAAGGAAATATTAAGATTTCTGGTTACAGCGTTGAAAAATCACACAATCATGCCCTTTCACTGATAGGTGCAGTTATTGAAACACCTCAATTATACCCTTACCTTTCAGGGCTAAAAAATCTGCAACTTTTTGCCAAATTCTATGACAAAAAGGCCACAGCTCGCATACCACAAATTGTTAAACTTGTTGGCATGGAAAATCGCATTAAAGATAAAGTTTCAACCTACTCTCTTGGTATGAAACAACGTTTAGGCATTGCACAAGCCTTGTTAAATCATCCAAATTTGCTTATTTTAGACGAACCAACAAACGGTTTAGATCCAAACGGGATTGTTGAAATTCGTAATATTTTGCGTATTTTAGCGGAAAAAGAAAAAATTGCCATTTTAATTTCAAGCCACAACTTGGCTGAATTGGAACAACTTTGTGATGTTATTGGCATAATTAACAACGGCGTGATGTTGGAACAAAAAACCATGCATGATATCAATGATATGGTAGCAAGCAGGCAACAACTTCAACTGTTATGTAACTACCCTAACTATGCTGCACTGGTTGTTAAACAAAAATATAAAATCACTGGTCAAGTGTTAGGAAATTCGCTTATTTTGCCTGTTAAAGAGTCAAATATTGCAGTTGTTATTGCCTATCTAACAAGCAAGCGCGTAAAAATCTATGGTGTGAAGAAAATACATAAATCACTTGAGCAATTATATTTTGAAATTTTACAATCAAATCGCCCTTCAACAAGCATTTTTTAGAGGATAAATATGAATAAAGTTATTCAAGCAGAACTTAAAAAAACGGTTTCAAAGCCAGGCATTTATATCTTGGCAGTTTTTCTTGCCGCAATAATGGTTCTTAGCGTTTTTGCGTACAAACCAACAACTTCAAATGAAAATGAATATCAATTCACTGGCACTACTGTGCTTCAAATTTATCAAAATGATTTTGGCAATGGCGTAGATGCAGGCATAAAAGCTGCTGCTGACCTTAAAGTTACCGATGCTAAGGCATCATTAGATGCTTATTATGTTGACAGTGTAAATTACAAACAAAAAGTAAGTGATTTGCAAAACAAATTTAATAAAAGTTTTAATGAATATCGTGAATGTGGTGTAAATCCAAGTGTAACTGAAAGTTATATCAATGCAAAAAAAGCTGATATGATTGCAAACTTTAAAGCAATTTACAATGCTATTAACCAAGGCTTAGATGCACACAACAATAATGCTTACCCTATTCTTACAACCAAAAGCAATTATGATAAATTTTGCGAAGAATACAATGCTTCACTTAAAATTTTAGAAACAAAAACAACTAAGATTGCTGAAATATGTGCGGATTACGTTGATAATTATGAACAAAAATTTAATACAACAATTTCAAACTTCTACTTCCCTACTGTAAGCGAGCAAAAAGTTGAAAATTATACAAAAAATGTATCAGGTAATAAATATGCTCAATTCGAAGCCTCATTAAATTCCATTAACAACGATATTGAAACTATCAAAAATGAAGCTCAAACATCTGCAGATATTAATGTTAATGAAAGTAAAATTGCAGAAATTAAAAAACTTGTTTCTAGGTATGATGCTTACTGCGATACTTATGCAAATTTGATTAAATATTATTTATTATCAAATGCCCTTTCAATTGTTAAAACAAAAGATAAAAGCAACTTGTTGTATCTTGAGAACGTTACTGAAATTGACTCAAATGCATGGCTTATTAAATATCAATACCTTTTCAAAAACAACAAAACAATGGCAGAATATGCAAATCCATTAACAATTGGTATTTCTTCAAACGCAGAAACAAACGGTTATGATTACGCTTATTTCACTTTAAAATTATTTTCATTTATTATAATCGCATATGCAATCATGGCAGGTGCACACACAATTGCTGGTGAAATTAAAGAAGGCACAATGCGTTACTTGGCAATTCGCCCTGTTAAGCGCACATCAATATTATTTGGCAAATTCTTTGCCATTGCTATCATGTCAACAATTTTAGTTGTGTTCAGTGGCATAATTTCAGTGTTAGTTGGTGGATTTATTTATGGATTTAATTCAGCAACAATTTTAACTGTATTTGCTGGTAAATATGCTATAACTCTTCACCCTATCGCGATGATTGTTATATATTTGTTAAGTTTGATTTTAGAGCTTTTGGTATATTTATCAATCGCACTTATGC
>CAKVCF010000051.1 GCA_934725795.1 uncultured Clostridia bacterium
CTATAAAGGTGAAGTAAGATGGGGCAAAACAATCACTCCAACATATTTGCCACAAAATAATAACAGTTTCTTTGAAAATTGCGATTTAAGTTTGGTTGAGTGGATAGGTCAATACACTAAAGAAACAGATGCAACTTTCCTTCGCAGTTGGCTTGGCAGAATGCTTTTCAGTGGTGAAGAAGCAGAAAAGAAAGCCAAAGTGTTGTCAGGTGGTGAAAAGGTGCGTTGTATGATGGCACGTATGATGCTTCAAGCAGGCAACTTCTTGCTTTTGGACGAACCAACCAACCACTTGGATTTGGAATCTATCACCGCACTTAACAAGGGTATGGAAAGGTTTGAAGGTTGTATGATTTTCTCAACACACGATGAAGAAATTATGTCAACGGTCGCTAACCGCATTATCCGCATCAACAAAACTTTGGAATACGATAAAGAAATTGACTACGATACATATGTTGAAACACAAATGCGCAACAAATAATTCCAATTTATTTTGCAACACTCACAAGTTTGTTTTAAGTTAATAAATAAAACAAAAAAAGGCACAAATTCGTGCCTTTTTCTTTGCTTAAATAATAGATTATATGGTTTGATTTGTATAAAAAGCATTTTCATATTTTTGTTTTCATATATTTTTGTATGAGTATGATGCAAGAAATTGAAAAGTTGATGGGCAGTGCTGGGGCTTCGGCAAATTACAGGTTGGTCAACCTTGGCGGAACAAGTTTGTATGTTGAAGGCATTAAAACAGTGGTGAGTTTTGGTGCAGAGGAAATGCAGTTCCAACTTAAAAAACAGGTTTTGATTGTGTCTGGCAGTGAACTTAAAGTGCGGTATTTAGATAAATCAACTTGTGTGTTGGTTGGTAAAATTGTGTCGGTGGTGGTTAAATGAAATATGATTTAACAGGCTATAATATCGACAATCTGCTTAAAACACTTTATGCAAAAAAGGTTACGCTTTTAAACGTTGAAAGAATAGGGCAAACACGTGTTAAATTCGAGTTGCCAAACAAGTTTGATAGAAAGGCAAAAAAGTATATAGCAAATTTTCGTGGCACAAAAACGCCAAGTTTTTTTAAGCGTCTGCCAAAAATTTTGCTTGCAAATTTGGGGCTTGTAATTGCACTTTTTGTTGGGCTAACATTTTTTTTGTTTTCCAGCAACTACACTTGGCAAATTCGCATATTTGGGCTTAAAGATTTAAACGAAAACGACATTATAAAAGTGCTTGAACAAAATGGTGTAAGGAAAGGCAAAATCAACCTTAAATCAAGCAAAGAAATTGAAACAATTTTGCTTGAAAATTATGATAAACTGGCACAAGTTTCGGTTGTTAAGCAAGGCACGGCTCTTATTGTTAATTTGAGTGAAAAATTGGTTTATGTTGAAGAAATTTTTGAACCTATCAAAGCCAAATATTGCGGAATAATAACCAAAATTAACATAATCACTGGCACAACAAATGTTAAAATTGGTGATTATGTTAATGTTGGTGATAGCCTTGTTTTGCCTTTTAATTTAGACGCGTCTGGCAACAAAGTCAGTGTAAAGCCTATGGCAGAAATTGAAGCACAAATTTTTGTTTTAGGCAGTGCAAATTTGCAAAAACAAGAAACAGTTTTAACCCGCACAGGCAAAAAGCAACTGGTGTATGATTACTATATTTTTAACCGCCACTTATTTTCAGGCAAAAACAAAAATTCGTTTGTGTTTTTTGAAAATGTTAGTTATAATAAAAATGTAAGCAATTTGTTGCCTATAAAACGCAAAATCACCTGTTTTTATGAACTTGCACCATCTGTGGTTGAACACGATTTGCAAGCCGAAAAACAAGCGGTTATTGAAAAAAGCCAGCAAGATGCAAAAAACAAAATTCCACAAGATTTGGAAGTTTGTGATGAACAAATACAAACTCAAATTGTGAATGATTGCTTGTTTGCTTACACAACTTTAACCTTACAAGGGCGGATAAATGATTGAATTTTTTGGCGAAGCACAGTTAGATAAAACTATTTTGCAAAATTTAAACCTTGTTGAACAACAAGTTTATGCTTTTTTGCATGCACCAAAAAGTGTTAAAGTTAATTTAAAATTTGTTACTCCGCAAGAAATTCGCACTTTAAACAAACAAACAAGGAATATTGATAGGATAACAGATGTTTTATCTTATCCTTACACCGAAGTTAAAGTTGGACAAAAACTTAAACTTAAAGATTATGCTTGTGATATTGACCCATTTGACCACAAATTGTTGCTTGGCGACATTGTTTTGTGTGTTGACCGTGCCAAAGAACAAGCCAAAGAATACGGCCACAGCTTAAACCGTGAAATCTGCTTTTTGTTTTGCCACGCTATGTTGCATTTGATGGGGTACGACCACATTGAACCAGAAGATGAAAAAATTATGACAGCAAAACAAGCAGAAATTTTAAATTCGCTTAACATAACACGCACCAGTTTCAAGGCTGGTTTTGTAACCATACTTGGTGAAACAAACGCAGGCAAAAGCACACTTATCAATCAACTGGTTGGTGAAAAGGTGGCAATAGTAAGCCCTAAAACTCAAACCACACGTGAGAATATCACTGGCATATATAACGATAAAGCTTGCCAAATTGTGTTTTTAGATACTCCTGGTTATCACAAACGCGCCACAAAAATTGATGATGAGATGGACAAACAAATTGCCACCGCACAAGAAGATACTGAAATTGTGTTGTTGCTTATAACCGCAAAAAAACCACTTGTGGAGCAATATAACAACCTTATTAAGAAGGTTACAGCAACGGCTAAAAAAATTTTGCTTATCAACAAAATTGACGAAGTTAAATATGAAAAGTTGTATCCACAACTTGCACTTTTGAGTGCGGAAGCAAAAGTGGACGAAATTTTGCCAATATCCGCTTTAACTGGTAAAAATTGTGATGTTTTGCTTGATATGATAAAAAAATATTTGCCAGAATATGACCATGAAATGAGATACTATCCAGTGGACGAATATACTGATAAAAACTTGCGTCATATGTGTGCTGAAATTGTGCGTGAAAAAGCACTTTTGCTATTAGATGACGAGATACCACACGGCATACAAGTGGTTGTAACTGATTATAGAGAAAGTGAAACACCTATTCAAATTTTTGCAGATGTTTATTGCGAACGTGAAAATCACAAAGCAATTATTTTAGGCAAAAATGGCGATATGATAAAGCAAATTTCCACAAAATCAAGGCTTGCTATTGAACGTTTGATTGGTGCAAAAGTTAACCTTCAACTGTTTGTTAAGGTTAAACCAAATTGGCGCAATGATGAACGTGCCCTTAAAGATTTTGGTCTTGTTGTGGAAGAATAGGGCGATTTAAACATACTTTAAGCATAATACTGGCTGACAAAAATTTAGGCATAAAAAAGTGAATAAATAGGCTTAAAAATCATAAAATAAATTAGGGGGTTTAAATGAAATTTAAAACAGAACTTGCAAACAAATTTTATTTGTCTTTTACACGCACAGGCAACCCTTATTTTTATGTGCTGGCAGTTGACGCCGAAAAAACTGAAAATTTAAGGCAAGAAGTGCTTGCTCAAGCCGAAGATAATTTAACATTATAATTTTTTATGGACACAAAAGTTAAAGGAATAATTTTAAAATTAACCGATATTAAGGAAGCGGACAAACTTGCTTCCATTTTTAGTTTGGAGCAGGGCATAATAACCGCAAATTTTAGGGGTGTTAGGAAGGAAAAATCAAAAATGAAATCTTCCGCTTTGCCTTTTACTTTTGCAGAGTTCAATTTAAGCCAAACTGGTACAACACGCGTTGTAACCAGCACAAATGTTATTGATGGTTTTTATGGTTTAACAGCGGACTATAACAAAACAATTGCTGGCTTTATTTTGCTTGATATAATAAAGACAATCTTACCCGCCGAAAAGCCTGAACCAGATTTGTTTGTGCTTGCTTTAAACGGACTTAAAGATATTGAAACAAAAGACGAATTTTCTTCCCTTTCAGCATTTATCATAAGATTTATTGAATTTTGTGGTATGGCACTTGATTTTGATTTGCAAAAATATGTGTATTTAGACCGCACAACAGGCAACTTTGTTTCAACACCAAATTTTGCAACAATGCAGATTGATAAAAAAGTGTTCGATTATTTAAAATCAGTCAGCAAAAGCGAAATAGGGCAAGAAACAACTCAAACACCAATCACAATAAAAAAGCAAACATTACGTTTGCTTAATGCAATTTTGCTTGCCAAATTTAATGCAGAAATCCGCACATTTGAATTTATTTAAAGCAGCCAACCTAAAAGGCTGTTTTTTTAGTAGCTTTTTAAACTAAATTGAAAAAACATAAAAACACATTTTATAAGGCGAAAAAATGATTAACTATGTTTTTATTCAACAAAGTATCAAGTTTGTTTAGTTAAACAAACAATTTTTTTAAATTTTGTAAAAAAATTAACTTAATTTGCATAAAAACTTAATGCTTTGATATTGACAAAACGCCAATGATAATATATTATATTAGCAGTTTAAGGAGTTTTTATGAATTTAATAAGCCAATGTATTTTGAAATTGAAAAAGTATCCAGAAAATTATTTTGAAACTGAAACTTTATCAAACACAGACAATGTTTACATTGTTGAAAAAGATGGTAAATTTGGTTTGTTAGATGGCGACACACGTAAGTTAGTTATGCAATTACAAGACAACCAAATCACAAGCTACAGCGAAGGCTTAGTAGGTATGTCAAAAGATGGCAAAGCTGGTTATGTTGATTTAAAAGGTAAAGTTGTTGTTGACTTTAAGTATGACAAAGCTGAAGGATTCCAATCAAACCATTTGGCACGTGTTGAAAAAGATGGTATGGACGGTTACATTAGCCGTGAAACATTAGAACCTGTTATTGCTGTTAAATATGATTACATTGGATTGTTCAATGAAGCTGGTTATGCAATAGTTGACTATCGCGACAAATGTGGCTATGTAGACAGCAATGGTAAATTTGTTGGCGGACTTGAATTTGACCAAATCGGCGAAATTAGCGAAGGTTTGTTTGCTGCTAGAAAGGGCACAAAATGGGGCTACATATC
>CAKVCF010000052.1 GCA_934725795.1 uncultured Clostridia bacterium
GGTCTGCATATTGTAACTACAAATCATCAAAGTTGAGAACAATGCCATAACCAAAGTTGCAAAATAAATATAATAAAATGCGGGGCTTATATTTGCACTCAATTCAAACATTGGCATATCGGTTGAAAAGTTATTACTTGCCAAAACCAAAATGTTTAAAAGCACAACCAAACAGATTGTTAAAATTGCCATCAGTTTGCCTTTTGCTTTAACCTTAACTTCAAACAAAACTGGCAGTGCCGCAACAAAATTATTTATACCAAATAGCAGTCCATAAAAGACCGCCACTGCCCCGCTTTGATTGCAAACTTCAAAGTGAACATTCGTTGGATTAATGTTTCCTATTGAATTTATCACAATAGTAGCAATCATAACTGGAATAATAAAATTTGCAACTGTGCGTATTTTGTGCACGCCACCACGAAGCAAAAGCAAAACCAACACACTTAGCAATAAAGATGGAATTTTATAGCCTATACCAAAAAATGTTTCAAACAGATAATCTGCACCTGCGAGCATACCAGCACATGTTATTGCAAAGTTTACCAACATAACCAAAGTGCTAAGTTTGCTTAAACCACCAAATATTTTGGCATTAAACTGATTGTATGTATGCAATTCAAGTTTGTTTTTAACATAACTTACAACATAAAAAAGGTAAATATAAAGCAAACCAAAACAAACTAAACTGAATAATGATATTTTGCCAAAATCAAAAAAGAAAACGCTTATTTCTTTACCAGAAGCAAAGCCTACACCTATCACTGCGCTTAATATTAAAAAATAGTCCACAACAGTGGACCACACCTTTCCACCCTTCATACTTAAATATATGTTATGCAAACAAAATAAATAACTTTAAGCTTGTTTATGGCAAGCTTATTAAAACACTTATAACTTTCAGCAAAGAAGAAACAACGCTATTTTTGATTTTTCAATTTGTTATTAATGCTAAAATTTAGTTTAAATCTCTTATACTTAATTAAACAAATCTATTTTGCCGATGTTATAAATATGTTTAGTTGCCAAAGCAATAAAAAAGGCTTGCATAATACAAGCCATTTTAATCTTTTATTATTGTTAGTACTAAATTGCTAATTGTTAAAATATTGTTATTTATTTTATACTTTTAAAATATCAGTTTAACAAACTATTTGTTATTTATCAAGCATGATAATTCTGCCACAGTGTTCACAAGTGAGAAGTTTTTGATTTTTAAGTTTTTCAATAAAATTCAAACTCAATTCAACCTTACAACCACCGCAAAATTCATTTTCAAGTGGAACAAACACAGGGAAAATGCCATTAGCTTTCATTGTTTTATATTTTTCATATTTTTCTTTATCTTTCACACCAACTTCAAGTTCTGCAATTTTTTTGCGTATTTCCGCAATTTTTGGTTCAACCTCTTTTTGTTTTGCATCAATCCTTGCCTTAATTGAAACTGAACGCATTTTTGCATCTGTAAGTTTTTGTGAAAGTTCTTGTGATTTACGCACAACTTCTTCTGCCTTACGCACAAGTTCTTCCATTTGACGGCTTTCTTCACTGAGTTCGCCAACCAAGCTGTTAGCTTCACCAATTAAATTTGAAACATTTTCTAAACTGATTGTATCGGTGTTTTGTTTACGAACAATAGCGCTATCGCCTTGCAAACGTGTGAATTTTGAAGCAGCCACATTATAATTTTTGATAATGTCGTTGGCTTGTTTTTCAAGTTGTTCAAGCCTTATACGCCCCTCTGCCATAAATTTTTTATAGTTTTGAAAGTCTACACTTGCTGGACATTTTGCAACTTCACGTTCCAACATTTTGATTTGTCTATCAAGTTTTTGAATTTCCAAAATTTGCTTATCTACAACTGTTTCCATCTATTTTATCTTCTCCCTTTATCTCTTTCTTCGTCTTCATCCATCAAATCGTCTTTAAGTTTTTTCAATTTTGATGGATGACGCAATTTTCTTAATGCTTTGGCTTCAATTTGACGAATACGTTCACGTGTTACAGAGAATTCACGGCCAACTTCCTCCAAAGTTCTTGGATGAGCATCGTCCAAACCATAACGCAAACGAATAACCTTTTGTTCCCTTGGAGTTAAAGTTTCAAGCACGCTCATAAGTTGTTCTTTTAGCATATTTTGTTGTGCAATTTCTTGTGGAGAAAGCGCACTATCATCAGGTATAATATCACCGATTTTGCTATCTTCTTCATGCCCCATTTTGCTTTCAAGTGAGATAGGGTCTTGTGAAATACGTTGCACTTCAACAACTTTTTCAACTGTTGTGCCAAGGCGAGCTGCAATTTCTTCCAAAGTTGGATCGCGCCCTAATTCTTGCAGTAATTCACGCACTGCTTTATTGTGTTTTAAGATTGTTTCAACCATATGCACAGGCACACGCATCAATCTTGCTTGGTCTGAAATGGCACGTGTGATGCTTTGCCTAATCCACCATGTGCCGTATGTTGAGAATTTATAACCTTTTGTATAGTCAAATTTATCAACTGCTTTATACAAACCAAGGTTACCTTCTTGTATCAAGTCCAACAAAGGCATATTGTGTTTATTTTGATAACGTTTTGCAATGCTCACAACCAAACGCAAGTTGCTTTCACACAACTTGTTACGTGCTTCTTTGCTGTGTTCTTCAATGATTTGACGGCTAAGTTCACGCTCTTCTTCCGCTGTTAAAAGTGGAATATTACCAATTTCTTTAAGGTACATTTTAATCGGGTCGTTAACATTGATTTGACTGATTATGTTTTGAAATTCTTTATCATCAACCGGAATATCGCTTACAGAATCAGTGATTGTTATTCCGTGAGCAACCATAAATTGTTTAATTTGTTCAACTTGTTCAGCATCAATTTCGTCATATTTATTGATAAGTTTGCTTACAAAATTATCTTCCGAAATGCTACGTTGGTGATTATCTTTAAATTGTTGAAGCAACTTTTGTTCAATTTCTTCTATATTAACCATTATTTTTCTCCTTATCTTTTAAAATGTTTGCTCTAACCCAGAACACAACATAATCATCAAAATCAATGTGTGCCTTTGGATTATAATGCTCAACAGCTTCCATTAAACCAAGGTTGGCGTTTTGCACTAAATCTTGCAAATCTTCGTCTTTATTAAGGGTTTTGTAGTCTATACACATATAAAGCACGTCAAGCAGTTTGCTTGAAATTATATCTTGCTTGTCCTGCTCATTTTTTGTAGCTGCGTAGTTTTTAAGTTTTGCATTAAGTTCAACTTTTTTAAGTTTTTTAATTTTCTTTAAATCGGCAAAATAATCAATCACCAATTCCAAATCTTGTTCACTTAAATCTTCTGTTACACTGCAATCAAATGTGGAACGGAAATAGCGGCTTACATCTTTCCTTTTATATCTGCCAAGGTTTGCTAATTCAACATACAACTTGTCCTTATCTGGTGCGTCAAGTCCTGTTAAATAGCGGTATAATTCGTCTGTTTTATCTATATTTATCACAGTTACTCCTTTAATTTTTTGGTTATATCTTGCAGTTTGGTTAAAAATTCAAGTTGCTCATCTTCCGTGGTGGCAACAAGCATTTTTTGCTTGATTTTTTCACGCTCTTGCTCCAAAGCATAACGTTTTACACGTTTTATAGTGTCGCTTAAATAAGTGCTAAACACCTTTTCGTCAGGGAAATTGTAATTAATAACACGGTCAATAAGCGAGTTGTTGCTGATTTGAAATTCATCAAACAAACTTGAAATTGATATGTTTTTATTTTCAGCCAATTTTTCTTTAAGATACTCATAAAGCGGCTTTAATTCATCATCAGCATTGAAAATTATTTCAACATCACGCAAATTATCAATCTTTTTATAAAGAATTGAAGCCAACAACATAATTTTACTTTCCAGTAAATAGTTGTCAGTTATTTGCTCTGGTGCAGTTTGCTGTTGCTCGGTTGACACTTGTTTTTCTTGCACATTATTCAAACTTTTACGCAAAGCATCTATCGGCACACGCACAAGTTTTTGTACCACGCCAAGGTAAATTTCTTGCTCGGCTGGTGTTGAAAATTTAGATATGTAATTTAAACTTTCTTGTATGTATTTTGTGCGGTCAGCGTTAGAATTTAAATCATATTTCTTTGCGCTATCATTAAGCACAAAGTCCACACAATCGATTGCCGCTGCAAGTTGGTCTACAAACTTATCTTTACCATATTTTTTGATAAATTCATCAGGGTCTTTTGCACCTGCCAAACGCACAACTTTAACATTTAAGCCACCTTCTTTTAAAATATCAATGGCTTTATATGTTGCATTTGCACCTGCACTATCACCGTCAAGGCACAAAATAACATTTTCAACAAGTTGTTTGATTTTGCGCACATGTTGACTTGTGAGTGCTGTGCCCATACAACCTATTGTATTCGTTATACCAGCTTGATGACAAGCAATAACGTCAATATGCCCTTCCACAATCACGATTGTGTCCAGCATGTTATTTTGTTTTTTAAGGTCGCGCACAAAGTTAAAACCAAACAAGATTTCGCTTTTGTTAAAAACAATTGTTTGTGGTGTGTTTTTATATTTTGTGTGTTCAACTGTCTGTTCAACTGAACGTCCAGAATATGCCACAACATCACCAAAACCGTTAAAGATTGGAAACATCAAACGCTTGCCATAGAAATCGTAAACACGACCATTGTCGCTTATTCCTACCACCCCTGCCTTTGTCATATCTTCAACTGAGAAACCTAATTGTTTCAAATGCTTTGGCAAACTATCATAATCTAATGAAGCACCAATTTGGAATTTTGCAATCATTTCGTCATTAATACCACGTGTACGCAAGTATTTATATTGTTCTGTGTTGTGATTTTCAAGCAAGTTCTTATGGTAAAAATCAGTTGTTGCACGCAAAATGTGATAAACAACATCACGTTCACGCTTACGCTTTTGCATTTCTGCATTATCTATATCTGTTGGCATTTCAAGCCCTGCAGATTTAGCCAACATCTCAACCGCGGTTAAAAAATCAACATTTTCCATTTTCATAACCAAAGTTATAACATTTCCGCTTTCACCGCAGCCAAAACATTTATA
>CAKVCF010000053.1 GCA_934725795.1 uncultured Clostridia bacterium
CGTACATAATTAAATGGCACTTGTTCAGCATATTGTTTGCCAATTTCAATATAATAGCCAAACACACGGTTATGCCCTATTCTTAAAGTTTTAATGCCTGTTTTCTCTCTTTCTTGTGCTTCCATTGCATCAATGTATGCAGTGGCTTGGTCGCGCAAAGATTTGATATGGTCAAGTTGAGCATTAAAGCCAGGTTTAATATAATTACCATTTTTGAAAAGTAAAGGTGGTTCGTCCACAATTGTGGCATTAATCATATCAGCAATTTCATGAACATCTACAAGTTGTTTTGAAAGTTCTAATAAATCGTTGTTTGTGCTTGCTGAAAGCACTTTTTTAATAAGTGGCACTTGATAAAGTGATATTTTAAGTGCAACGCAATCTTTTGGTGAAAAACTGCCATAACCAACTTTACCAACAATACGTTCAATATCTTGCACTTTGGCAAGGGCTGTTTTAAGGTTTGCTCTCATTAAAGTGTCGCCAACCAAAGCTTCAACCATACTCAAACGTTTGTCAATTTCCGCCTTATTTTGAAGCGGTTGCCTTACCCAGTTGCGCAATAATCTTGAACCAATATTTGTGCATGTGTTATCTAAAACCCAAAGCAATGTGCCTTTTTTATCACCATCACGCATTGTTTGTTCAATTTCCAAATTGCGGCGTGTGTTTGTGTCAAGATACATAAATTCTTGGTCATATATCTTTTTAGGGAAATTTAAGTGCTTTAAATCTCTTTTTTGTGTTTCTTGGAAATATGTAAGCAATGCTCCAATAGGTGCAACGCACAATTTAGAGTCAATATCAAAACCTTTAAGTGATTTAAGGTTGTATTGATTTAAGATTTTATCTTGCGCATCATTTTGGTTAAATGCCCAGTCAAAATATTCTTGGAAACGGTATCCATCACGCATAAAACAAACCAAATGTTTGCTTAATTCCATCATTTGCTTGTTGCAAATAATTTCACTTGGCATAATGCGTACAATTTGGTCATTAATATATTCATCAATATTGTTGCCAGTGTATTCTGCAACTTTAATTTCACCAGTTGATAAATCACTGTAAGCATATGAAACAGCGTTCTTTTCAGCGTATATGCACATGATATATGAGTTTTTGCGTTCATTAAGCATTGAACTTTCAACCACTGTGCCAGGTGTTATAATACGCACAATTTCACGTTGAACAAGGCCATTTCTAACTTCGTCTGTTTGTTCACAAATTGCAACTTTATAGCCACGTTCAATCAAACGTTGAGCATATGATTCATAAGCGTGAAATGGTATGCCACACATCGGTGCACGTTCACCAACGCCACAATCTTTGCCCGTAAGTGTTAAATCAAGCACACGGCTACCGATAACTGCGTCATCTAAAAACAACTCGTAAAAGTCGCCTAAACGATAAAATATAATGCAATCTTCATTGTTTTCTTTTATTGACAAAAATTGCTTGATAACTGGTGATAATTTTTTGTTGTTAGAGTTAAAAATCTCTTTATTTATGTAAGACTCAGTCATCAATCACCACCCCAGATAATTTGTGGTTGCGTATGCCTTCCACCTTAACATCTGCAAAATAATTTTCATTGTTAAATTTATAACTTGGCAAATAAATTTCTCTGCCACCGTCAGTCAAACCCATTGCCACACCATTTACAGTGCGAATAAGGCAATTATATGTTTTATTGATAGTGCGAGCCATCAAGTCTTTTGAAATAATCTTTTGTTGATTAAGCAAGTTATTAACACGTTTATTTTTCACTTTATCATCAATTTGGTCAACAAAAGTTGCTGCTGGTGTGCCAGTTCTTGGTGAATACATAAAAGCAAAGACTTGGTCATATTTAACCTTTTTAATCAACTTTAATGTTTGGTTATAATCTTTATCTGTTTCACCTGGGAAACCAACAATAATATCGGTAGAAAGTGAAATATTTGGTATAGAGCGTTTAACTTTGCGAATGATTTTATAATAGTGTTTTATATCATAATGCCTATTCATGCGTTTAAGCACTTTTGTGCTGCCTGACTGAACTGGCAAATGAAGGGCTTTTGCAACTTTATCTTGCTCTTTCATCACTTTGATAAGTTCCAAATCAAAGTCCATAGGATGAGATGTCATAAACTTGATTTTAAAGTCGCCTTCAATTTTGCAAAGTTCATTAAGCAAAGCTGCAAAATTTGTTTTTGGTGTCAAATCTTTACCATATGAGTTAACATTTTGCCCTAACAAAGTGATGTATTTATAGTTTTGTTTTTGCACAAGGTCTTTAACTTCTTTGTAAATATCAGCCATAGGACGGCTTGTTTCACGTCCACGTACATGCGGAACAATGCAATAAGTGCAGAACTTGTTGCAACCATAAATAATGTTAACATAGGCGTTTATTTTATCATCTCTAATGCAGGTGTCAGTTTCCATACCATTAACTGGTGCGTCAACAATTTCAACAATACGTTTGCGGTCTTTAAGCAAGCGTTTGATATATTCACCAAGCATGTTAAGATTGTGTGTGCCAATAACAATATCAACAAAGGTAAGGCGCTTTTTAAAGTCATACTTACCATTTTTTTGTTGAGGCATGCAACCGCAAACAACAATTATGCGGTTAGGGTCTTCCGCCTTCCATTTTTTAAGGGCTGCAATGTTGCTATATGCTTTATCTTCCGCCCCTTCACGTATGCAGCAGGTATTAAAAACAACCACTGTTGCTTTTGCAACATCGTCAGTTTCTGCCATACCAAAAGTGTATAAAATGCCACGCAACTTTTCACTTTCATGAACGTTCATTTGGCAACCATAAGTTTCAATGTGATAATATTTTCCGTTTAATTCTTTCATAAGATACATTATAAACAAATAAAGCGATTTTTTCAACTAAAATGTTACATTTTAAATTATTTTTCAACATTTTGCAAATAATAAATTGATGAAAAATTGCCACACAAAAAACACCAAAAAGCAAACAAAGAAAAACCACAAATTTTTTAAAAGATTTTTGATATGTTTTTCTGTTGCATTTTTGTTCTTGTTTGGCTCTGCTTTCACCTATTTTGTGGTGCTTTATAATCGCTATGATTTAGATATAAACAAACTCACAAGTGTAAACAATGGCATTAGGGTTTATTCAGCATCTGGGCAAGATAACACGCTTTACAACTCTAACCGCAGCATTGTTGAAATAGATAGTTTGCCAAAATATGTTTTAAACGCTTTTGTTGACGTTGAAGATAAGCGTTTTTACAGCCATAAAGGTTATGATTTAAAGCGTATCGCCAAGGCTGGTATTGTTAATTTAACATCAAAATCTAAATCACAAGGGGCTTCAACAATCAGCCAACAACTGATAAAAAACGCCTTACTAACCAATGAAAAGACCTATAAACGCAAGCTTAAAGAAATTGTTTTGGCAATAAAACTTGAAAAGAAGTTCAGTAAATCTCAAATTTTAGAAATGTATTTAAACACCATTTATTTTGGCCAAAATGCATATGGTATTGAAAATGCAAGCCGTGTTTATTTTGGCAAATCAGCCAAAGATTTAACGCTGAACGAAGCGTGTTGTTTGGCAGGGCTTATCAAATCACCTGCCAAATATTCGCCAATAAACAACTATTCTAACGCCGTTCAACGCAAAAATTTGGTTGCAAAGTTTATGTTTAATCAAAACAGCATAACTGAGCAAGAATATAATCAAATTATAAACACTGATTTAAACCTTGCCACCGAACAAGAAACTGATTTTAGTTATGAGCGTGAAGCTATTTATGAAGCTTGCGACCTGCTTAACATTACCGAACGTGAATTAATTAATGGTGATTATGAAATTGTAACCAACAAACAAGACGAATTGCAAAAACAAGTTGTTGAAGCTAACACACAAGTGTTAATTGAAGCGGAAAAATTAACCAAACAAAATTTAGATAGCATATCAATTGTGGCTGATAATAATGGCAAAATTTTAGCTTATTTTGCAAATAGTAAATATAATTTACATAATATGCGCCGTCAACCTGCATCAGTTTTAAAACCACTTGCAGTGTATTTGCCTTGCTTTACACACAATATATTGTCGCCTGCAACACAAATTTTAGATGAGCCAATAAATTATAATGGATTCGCGCCTAAAAACGCTGACGGTAAATTTTCAGGCTATATTTCTGTTAAAGATGCCATTGCAGAGTCTTCGAATATTCCAGCAGTTAAAGCATTAGATTATGTTGGAATTGATAAAGCTGCTTCAATGCTTGCAGACATAGGTATAAACTTATCAAATGACGATTATAACCTTGCTTTGGCACTTGGAGCAACTAAAAATGGTATAAAGTTAAATCAAATAGTTGCAGCCTACACCACTATTGCTAATTTTGGAACATATAAACCACTTTGTTTTGTGAACAAAATCTTAAATAAAAATGGTCAAACAGTATATACTGCACAAGATTATAGCGAAAAAGTTGTTGATGATGCGTCTTGTTTTTTACTTACTGATTGTTTAAAACAAACTGCAAAAACAGGCACATCACGCAGATTTGCCGATTTAGGCTTTGAAATTGCGGCAAAGACTGGTACAGCATATGACGGAAAAACTAACACCGATTTATTTAATGTTGCATATACAACCGAACACACTGCCCTAACTTGGATTGCAAATATTAAAGATAACTCACTTGATTGCAACTTGCACAGTTCGTGTCAACCAACTGAAATTAACAAACGAATAATGCAAAACTTATATGCTAGCCATAAACCAAGCAATTTTAGCGCACCAAAAGGTATTGAAAAGGCAGCATATGATTTAGATGAATATCAAACAAATCATACTATTGTTGCGCCTCAAACAAGCAAAGATAGGTTTATTGCGTATGATTATTTCAAAACTGAAATGTTGCCAAAGCCTGCTCAAAGCATAAACAATGAATTGGTTGCAAGTTTAAGTAAAAATGGTTGTTTTTTATATTTTGATGCTAAAAAGTTTAATGATTACACAATTTTAAAAACAACACAAAACAAAAGCATAGAACTAACAAAAATAAGCGAAAAATCAGGCACAATTGAAATAAAAGATGCAGAT
>CAKVCF010000054.1 GCA_934725795.1 uncultured Clostridia bacterium
GCCACATTCACTATCTCAATTAATTTGGTATTTTGCTTTAAAAACACCTTATTATTTAATTCTAAAACTTTGCATTCACCAACAAAAATTTTATGCCTTAGATATGAAACAAAACAAATTTTTTTATCTTTAAATGCAATAACAGGTAAAGGAAAAATTTTATTTTGTTTTACACTAAGCAAAATAAGTGTTATTGTTACACTAACTAGATACACAAAAATATAAAGCAAAATCATAAAATAATTTTTGCCAACAAGTTTTAAATCAATCAATTTACATTAAACAAATAATTGACAATTTCGTTTTGCATTTGTAGAATCATTTTATTGTTATTGGTAAAAAATTATTGTTAATTAATTTAATTGTTAAAAAATTTGCAAAAAACATTAAAAAAACATTAAAAAACAGTTAAAAAGTGCAAAAAATAAATATAAAATAATTAATTTTTAATTTTTTATAATTTAGCAATACAATTATTAGTTAAATTTAATAGGAGAAATTATGAAAGCAAAAATTGGTATTAATGGTTTTGGTAGGATTGGTCGCCTTATCATGCGTAACAGTGTTGGCCGCGATGATGTTGAAATTGTTGCTATAAATGACCCTTTTTTAACACCTGAATATGCGTGCTATTTATATAGTTATGACACTGTGCATGGCAGAGCAAAAAGTGAATTAAAAGCAACAACTGATGGCAATTTAAAACTTAACGGTAAAAAAGTTAAATTTTTTACAAAAATGAATCCAGAAGAAATTGACTGGTCAGCTGCTGGCGCAGATTACATTATTGAATGCACAGGCAAATTTACAAATGCCGATGACGCACGCAGACATTTAAAAGGTGGTGCTAAAAAAGTTATTATCAGTGCCCCTGGCAAAAACTGCCCTACTTTTGTTTGCGGTGTAAATGAAGATAAATATGAACCTACTATGGACGTTGTGTCAAACGCAAGTTGCACAACAAACTGCCTTGCACCATTGGTTAAAGTTATTGATGATGTGTATGGCGTAGAAGAAGGTTTGATGTCAACAATTCACAGCACAACAGCAACACAGTTAACAGTTGACGGCGTAAGCAAAAAAGATTGGCGCGGTGGACGTGCAGCAAGTGCAAACATAATTCCAAGTTCAACTGGCGCTGCAAAGGCAGTTGGCGAAGTTTTACCACAACTTAAAGGCAAACTCACAGGTATGAGTTTTAGAGTGCCAACAATCAATGTTAGTGTTGTAGATTTTACTGTCAAACTTAAAAAGCCTACAACATATGAACACATTTGCAAAACAATGAAAAAATATAGCAAAGAAATTATTCCAGATGTGCTTGGCTACACTGATGAGCCTGTTGTATCAAGCGATTTTGTTGGAGATAAACACACTTGTATTTTTGATGAAAAAGCTGGCATTATGATGAGCCCTACTTTCGTAAAATTGGTTGCATGGTATGACAACGAATGCGGTTATAGTTGTAAATGCCTTGACCTTGTACACGCTATGTTCAAAAAGGACCACAAAACTAAATAACCATTTTATTTCATTCTTGTTTTATATTAGACAAACAAAAAACTCACACAATTGTGAGTTTTTTTTATTTCATTTTTATTGTCGTCTAATAAATCATCAGTACAAACTGTTTTAACAAAAATATCAATTAATTTACCATAATTTTAGCATCCTGCCGATTTAAAATTCCTCAACACACCTTTATAAATCAACTTTTTGCCTTTTAGTTTTAAAAAATCAATTGGCTTAATCACCTTTGGCAAGTCTTTTGAATTTGATATACCAAAAGCAGCCAAGCAAGTGCGAACAAATTGTGAACAATAAAAGCGCTTTTTAGGTGCAACATTTGTTTTAAAAATCGCACAGAACACACCCCAATAGTTATAGTGAAATGCTGATTTATTTTTCTTCATATGTTCAATCAACAATTCTATGTTATGGTATTGTTCATCAGTAACTTTAAGTTCATAAACAACCGCAGTTGTTTTGTAAAAGCGTTTAAATGTGCCAACATCCTTGCCTTCTTGCACAAAACCACCAATAAAAGGGTTGTATGGATTCAATCTACCAAAAGAATACATCTCTTCAAGTGTAGGATCAAGTGAAATAGATGAGTGATTATACTCTGCGCCAGTAAAAAATTTGAGAACGCGTGAAAACATCGTTCCTGTTTGGCTGAGAATCAAATACACACTCTTTTGTTCCATTTGCATAATTATATCACACCTCAACAAAAATCTCAATAATTTATGTAAATTTTAACCAACAGTTTACAAATTATATGCCAAAATTTGTAAAATAATAAATAAAATCTGCTAAATTATTATCTAATTCAAAATTTTAATTAACATTAACTAAATTCACACGTAATAGTTTTATTCACTTTAATTTGTTATAATGGTGCTCAAATAAAAAACTTTAAAACAATGTCGTTATAAATTTCAAAGCAATTAGAATAAAAATGTTAAAATTTAGCCAAAATCTCTTGCAAAGCTAAAGAAAATATGATATATTTTAACTATCGCGGAGGTTTGGCTGAGCGGTCGAAAGCACCGGTCTTGAAAACCGGCGTTGTGCAAGCAACCTAGAGTTCGAATCTCTAAGCCTCCGCCACATCACCCTAGCAGTCTTGCTAGGGTTTTTATTTATATAAAACTTTGTCATACTGGTAATTTATATTTGATTAATAAAAAAGTTTTTAGTACAATTTATAAATGGAAAAAATAAAAGTAAAAGATATAATAAACAATGAAATAATGCATAATGAATATATTTCTGCTCAACTTCCAAGGAAATACAACTCCTCTCATTATAATAGATATGTTAATTTAATGTTAAAGCACCGTAATCTAACTTGTAGATTACTATATTTAAATGAGTTTATTGATAAATATTATTTGTATTGGATTAATCTTGTCAAAGAGCCCAAAATAGATACAACAAATGACAACACATTGTTACAGTCGACACTAAAACATAAAGAATGGGAACATTTACTAACAAATGATTATTTTAAACAAGAAGAATTTATAATGCATTTACGAAAAGCGACAGATGATTGTATTGTTTTGTTTAGCATTGCCACAGAATCATTTAATCCCCATCCAAAAGGTAAGAAACCAAGGCCTTATGAAATGATTGGTGAACTTTTAAAAAAAAATGAAATAGACAAGTTCCCAGCCTTAAAACCCCACGAACCATTTTTAAAAACTATTAATGCCATATCAAATGGTTTTAAGCACTGTGTAGCAAACAGCACAACTTTTAAGATTGGAGAATTTGAACCATGTATTTTTGTGTACGCAAACAAAGATCAGTTTTATAATGAAATTGGCGTAACCATTAATAGCCTTATAGTAGATTTTAACAATTTCTATTCAACCATTGACTCTATTATAAAAAATTAATTTAAGTCAATATTTAAACTTTATAAATTTAAAAAAATAATAGAATTGTATAATTAGACATTTATACAAAAATTATAAAAATGTAGATTTTTTTGTTTGAATTTGTTTTGCTTTTTGCGGTATAATACTTTTAGGAGGATAATATGGACGAAATTAAAGGTTTTTTCAAAAAAGTTAAATGGGACAGCATTATAATCGCTATTTTAACCATTATGGTTGGCATCTTATGCGTTTGTTTGCCTGAAAGTTCGGCAAATGTGCTTTGCATTATTTTCGGTTGTGCGCTCATCGCTATGGGCCTTGCTGTTATGGTTAGATATTTCGCTTTTGAAAGGATTCTAGGCGGTCAATTATTGATTATGTCTGCAACTCTTATTGTTGCTGGCGTATTCTGTTTGGCTAACCCTGCTGTTGTTCAATCTATTTTAACAGTTGTGTTAGGCTTGTTTATTGTTATTGACTCAATTTCTTCATTGGCTGACAGCATTGATTGTGCAAGAGCACACATCTCTGGCTGGTGGGTTTTATTGCTTTTGTCAATTGCCACTGTATGCTTAGGTGTTGCTGTTATGTTTGCAAAATTTTCAACAGTTATGATTTTTGCAGGTGTAAGCTTGATTGTTGAAGGTGTTGTTCATTTTGTTTCAACCCTTGTGTTCAGCCACAAAGTTAAACAAGCAAAGAAGATTTTAACTGAAAAACAAAATGATATTGTTTTATAATAAATAATATAAAACTATTAAGTTAAAATTTAAAAACTAATAAATTTTGTTTTATAAAAAAGGCAGTCTTAATGGCTGCTTTTTTAATCAATATTAAAATTTAATAACACTTGCACTTTTCGTTAATTGTAATGCTTAAATCTAAATACATAAATCCGCAATTCATTCTTTTTACAATTTTAACTTAAACAAAAATATCAATCAACAAAATTTTAAAATTTTTGTTCAATCAGGCTTTATGTCGGATTAGTATTTAATCTTTTCCCAACTAAACTCTTCTCTACCAAAATGGCCAAAACAAGCCGTTTTTTGATAAATTGGTTTAAGCAAATCAAGCTCTTCAATAATGTTGTCTAGTTCAAAATTAAAGTTTTTATTAACATAATGATAAATCGAAGAAATATTCACTTTTTCAGTTCCAAAAGTGTTGATATTGATTGCCAAAGGCTTGCTTAAACCAATACCAAAACACAATTCCACTTCGCATTTATCAGCCATATTGTGTGCAACAATATTTTTAGCCACATAGCGCGCATAGTAAGCACCAGATCTATCAACTTTTGTTGCATTTTTACTGCTAAAACATCCGCCACCAACTCTGCCTACACCGCCATAACTATCAACAACAATTTTACGTCCAACGCAACCGCTATCTCCAAACGAGCCCCAAATTGTGAATTTGCCGCTTGGATTAATAATAAATTTAGTTTCACACAAATATTGTTCAAATCCCTGTAAAGCAACGTCAACAACTTGTTGCTTTATTGTTTGTTGGATTTCATCAGTTGTTAAATCTTCATTATGTGAAACTGATATAAGCACGGTATCTATTCTTATTGGTGTATTATCTATATATTCAAC
>CAKVCF010000055.1 GCA_934725795.1 uncultured Clostridia bacterium
CTGACAACGATTGTATAAGAGGAAGCATCTTCAAAGTTAAACACTTGTTAAAAGTGGAAGAAGAAGCGTAAAGGAGAGATTATGTATATACACGAATTAACATACGCCGAAGGCGCTAGAACAAGCAAAAAACGTCTTGGTCGCGGTATCGGTAGTGGTGTAGGCAAAACCTCTGGTAAAGGTCATAAAGGCCAAAATGCTCGTTCTGGCGGCGGTGTTCGTCCTGGATTTGAAGGTGGTCAAAACCCTTTGTACAGAAGAGTTCCTATTAAAGGATTTAGCAATGCTAAATTCAAAAAAGTTTATTCTGTTGTAAACGTTAGTGCTTTGAATATTTTTGAAGCAAACACAACTGTTGACGCTGTTAAACTTCTTGAAAGTGGTATTCTTTCAAAAGTTGAAAAAGATGGCGTAAAAATCCTTGGCAATGGCGAACTTACCGTTGCTTTGAAAGTTGTTGCTAACAAATTTACTGCAACAGCAAAAGAAAAAATTACAGCGCAAGGTGGCAGTGTAGAGGAGGTATAATGTTTAAAACATTAGCTGACGCATTTAAAATTAAGGAAATAAGAAATAAGTTATTATTAACCATTCTCTTATTATTCATTTACCGCCTTGGTTGTTGGATTCCAATTCCGGGCATCAATATTGACGCTTATGCATCTAACGTTGAAGGCAACACCTTCCTTAGTTTGTTAAGCGCAGTAAGCGGTGGTGCGCTTAGTCAAGGTTCATTCTTGGCTCTAGGTGTTTCACCTTACATCACATCAAGCATTATTATTCAGTTGTTGAGTGCTGTTATCCCTAGTTGGCAAGCACTTGCAAAAGATGGTGGTGCTGATGGTAGAAAACGCTTGAATTTGTACACAAAAATTGCAGCCCTTATCATTGCAATCGCGCAAGCACTTGGTATTGCAATCGGCTTCAATTCTGCAAGCAGTGCTGACTTAACAGCATTTGGCAACAATAAATTTGTATTCTACGCATTTGTTGTTACTATGCTTGTTGCTGGTGCAATGTTTACAGTTTGGCTTGGCGAAAAAATCACAGAAATTGGCATTGGCAATGGTATGTCATTGTTGATTTTCGTTGGTATTTTATCAAGTGCAGCAAAAACAGTCTTTGACAACTTTAGAGATATGGCTGTTGGCGGTGCAACAACTCAAAAAGCAATCTGGCGTTTAATTTTGTTTGTAGTTGTATTAATTCTTATCTTCGCACTTGTTGTCTTTGTTGACGGCGGTGAAAGAAGAGTTAATGTTCAATATGCAAAACAAATGAAAGGCAGAAAAATGTATGGTGGTCAATCTACATTTATTCCTGTCCGTGTTAATGCAAATGGCGTTATGCCTATCATTTTCGCAAGCACAATCCTTTCTTTCCCTCAACTTATTATGTCAATCATCAATCCTAATGCGACTGGTGGTTTCATAGGCTGGTGGAATAAATGGCTTGGTGCTGGCACATGGATTTATGCCATTGTTTTATCATTATTGATTTTGGCATTTGCATATTTCTATTCAATGCTCAATTTCGATACTGAACAAATCTCACGTCAAATTCAACAAAATGGTGGCTTTATTCAAGGTATTCGTCCTGGTAAACCAACCGCAGATTATCTTGGTGGCATCAACAAGAGAATTACACTTTTCGGTGCAATATTCTTGGCATTTATGGCACTTGTTCCAACACTTTTGTTCACATTTATCGGTGCGGGCAGTGTTACAAGTGCATTCAGTGCAACTGGTATGCTGATTATTGTTTCTGTGGCACTTGAATTTGATAAACAACTTGAAGCACAAATGCTTGCAAGAAATTATCGTGGATTTTTAAAGTAAGTTAGTTCTGGCTTTGCTTTAAATTAACTTATTGTTATAGATAAACCAATTTTCACGCTACGGCTTGAATTTTGGTTTGTTAAAAATCTGTCAAACGGTAGGTTTTAAAAGCAAATTGCTTAACCGCATTTTGCGTTAAAAGGGGTTTTATGAATATCGTCCTTATCGGTATCCAAGGCTCTGGCAAGGGCACTTTAGTTGCAGACCTTCAAAATTACATTGATTTTGAGTTGATTTCAACTGGTAAATTGTTCCGTGATGAAATTGCAACTGGCTCAAAACTTGGCAAGTATATTGCTGAGCTTATAAATGCTGGTAACTTGGTGGATAATGATACTGTTATGCAAGTTTTAAAAAATAAACTTGATTCGGTTGCAAAACCAAATGTTGTGTTTGACGGTTTCCCAAGAGAAATTGGTCAAGCCAAATTGCTTAAACAAATAATGGACGTTGATTTAGTTATCAATTTAGATTTAAGCAAAGAAAAGGCGATTGATAGGTTGCTTAACCGCCTTACTTGCAAAAAATGTAATTTAATAACTAAAAAGACCGAAGTAAATGCAAACGTTTGCCCAGCATGCGGTGGCGAATTGTTCACCCGTGATGATGATACTGTTGAATCAATCAACAAACGTTTTGAAATATTTGAAAACAACACCTTACCACTTCTTGACTTATATAAATCATGGGGTACAAAGGTTGTTGATATAGATGCAAGCCAAACACCAAAACAGGTTTTGGCAGACGTACTGAGGATAATAAAATGAGCGTAACCATAAAAACCGAAGAACAAATTGAAATTATGCGTCAAGCAGGCAAAATTTTAAGGGACACCTTAAATATGCTTGAACAACACGTATTTCCTGGCCAAACAAGTTTGCGCCTTAATGATTTGGCCTATCAATATATTAAATCCCAAGGCGCTATTCCTTCCTTCCTCGGCTACGAGGGTTTTCCGTTTACCATTTGTGCAAGTGTTAACGAACAAGTGGTGCACGGATTTTGTAACGATCAGCCTTTAGTAGATGGCGACATAATCAGCATTGACTGTGGCGTCATTTACAACGGGTGGCAAAGTGATGCTGCCAGAACATTTGCTGTTGGCAACATTTCACTTGAAAAACAAAGATTAATTAACGACACAAAGCAATCTTTCTTTGAAGGGCTTAAAGGCATCAAAGCAGGCAGTAGATTAGGCAATATCAGCCATCAAATTCAAACCTACCTTGAAAGCCGTGGCTATGGCGTTGTGCGTGAATTAACAGGGCACGGCATAGGCACTGAAATGCACGAAGACCCATATGTGCCAAACTATGGTAAGTACAATTCTGGTATTGTGCTTCAAGCAGGTATGACCTTGGCAATCGAACCAATGGTTACACTTGGCAAACGTGATGTGGTTATGGAAGACAACGAGTGGACAATATCTACTTGGGACGGCCGTCCAGCAGCACATTACGAAAACACCATTTTAATCACAAAAGATGGCGTTGAAATTCTGTCATTATAGGAGTGGTATGAACAATCAATTTACAGCTGGTGATATTGTTAAATCAGTTGCTGGACACGATAAAAACCGCATATTTTTAGTGGTTTCTATTGACAAAATTGGATATCCTGTTATAATAGATGGTAGATTTCGAGTTCGTAACAAATTAAAGACTAAAAACCCAAAACATTTGGTGAAGTTGGCGCATGATGAAGCGGTTTACAACAAGTTCCTTTCACCAATCGCAACTGACACTGAAATCTACAATGCACTTAAAGTGTATAAAACTGATAAGGAGTAATATGTCGAAAGAAGATGTTATCGATGTAGAAGGCGAAATTGTGGACGTTTTATCAAACGGCAATTTCAAGGTTAAAATCATGAACGACCATTATATCACTGCTTATGTATCAGGCAAATTGCGTACTAATAAAATTCGCGTTTTGCTTGGCGACAAAGTTAAAGTGGAAATGACACCTTATGATTTAACCAAAGGCAGAATCGTTTGGCGTGATAAAAACTAGAAAACCTAGTTTCTAAAAACTAGAAAATGTAGTTTCTAATAACTAGTTGTTATCTAGTTTAACCAAATAAATTTATGTGAATTTATATTCAAAAGGAGAAATAAACGGTGAAAGTTAGACCATCTGTTAAACCAATTTGTGAAAAATGCAAGGTTATCAAACGTAATGGTAAAGTTATGGTAATCTGTTCAAAATCACCTAAACATAAACAACGTCAAGGTTAAGCCTTGGCTGTCTTTGTTTGTAAGTGCTATCCTTACATATTAACAAACTTAAATTTGAAAACAAGCACAACACCTCGCGGCAATTTGGTGTTGTGAGAATAATAAAAACAATTAAAAACTTAATCTTGTGTCGGGTTAGTAAATATATATGTTTTGTGTTATACACTTAACATATTTAGACACCTAAAATCCTAGTTGCATTTGTTAGGATTTTAGTGAATTTAAAATGCAACCAAAATATGTTTTGAACATAAGTTCTCAACATATAAATTATCCTAAAATCCTAATTATGATGCTGATTGGGGTTTTGGAGCAAATTTTAAATTTATCTTAAACTTTGCAAGTAGACTTGCAGTTTGAAAAAAATTTAAAATTTATTGCTTGCTAAAACAAGCAACCCAATCTAGCATCACACTATTATTTGGAGGAAAATATATGGCTCGTATATCCGGTGTGGATTTACCTAATGAAAAGAGAGTGGAAATCGGTTTAACCTATATTTACGGTATCGGCAGAACCACTTCCAACAAAATCTTGGCTGCGACAGGTATTAACCCTGACACTCGCGTCAAAGATTTAACCGAAAACGACATTGCAGCAATTCGTAAATATATCGAATCTAACTGCACCGTTGAAGGTGAAAAACGTAAAGATGTTGCTTTAGACATCAAAAGATTAAAAGAAATCAGATGCTATCGTGGCCTTCGTCACATTGCTCATTTGCCTGTTCGTGGTC
>CAKVCF010000056.1 GCA_934725795.1 uncultured Clostridia bacterium
GCACACACCAATTTTGTTGCTAAAAGGCATGTGCTTTTGTTTATTGCGTTATTAACTATGGCTTAAATTGAAAATCTACACAATTTATATTTTAAGCAGATAAAAATTCAGTAATATAGCCAACAGCAGTTTGCACACTAAATTCATTAACGCTCAAACTGATTGTTGGATTAAAAGTGTTTTCAAATTTAAAATGCGCAAATTTGTTCACTTTTTTGATTAATTCTTTAAGTTCAATATCGTCATAGAAAATAACAGCGATTTTTGTTTTTGTTATTATGATTTGTTTAACCTTTTGTTTAACAGCAAGTGCTTTTAATAAAGCTATATTAACAAGGTGATAAATTTCAGGTGGAAGTTTGCCATAATTCACCAGCAATTCATTAACCACTTCACGTGCTTTGTCTTTGCAGTCAATGTTAGAAATTTTTGCAATAATTTTAAGCCTTTCACTTTCTTCAGCCACAAATTCAGCAGGGATTTTGCTTGGCAAGGCAATATCTAACTTCACTTCACGTTCAATGTCCACTTTTTCGCCACGCATGCGGCGTAAAGTTTCGTTTAACAATTTGCTGTACATATCATAACCAATTTTTATCATATGTCCATGTTGCGTTTTGCCTAACAATTCGCCTGCACCACGTATAGCAAGGTCGCGCATGGCAATTTTAAAGCCACTTCCTAATTCGGTGTTTTCAGCAATTGCTTGCAAACGTGCCATACTTTCTTCAGTTAAAACTTTACCTTTTGCGTATGTGAAATATGCGTATGCTTGGTCAGCATTTCTGCCTACACGACCACGCAACTGATACATTTGGCTTAAACCTAATCGGTCGCTGTCAATCACAATAAGAGTGTTTGCTTTTGGTAAGTCTATTCCGTTTTCAATAAGAGTGGTTGACACAAACACATTCGTCTCACGGTCGTATAAACGTTTGATTGCATTTTCAAGCGCAACTTCACTCATTTGGCCATGTGCTGTATCAAATTTTGCATTTTTGTTATTCAACTTTTTGTTTAAATCGTTAGTAAATGCTGGCAACTTTTCTATATCGTTATAAACTATCAACACTTGTCCGCCACGGTTAATTTCGTCATTAATAGCATTTAAAATCACTTCTTCATTGTATCCTAAAACATAAGTTTTAACAGGCAGACGATTTACAGGGGCAGTGTTGATTATGGAAATATCACGTATTGACATAAGCGACATACTCAATGTGCGTGGAATAGGTGTTGCTGAAAGTGTTAACACGTCCACATTGTTTTTAAGGTGCTTGATTGTTTCTTTTGCTTTGACGCCAAAACGTTGTTCTTCGTCCAAAATAAGCAAGCCAATATCAAAGAATTTCACATCACTGGAAAGCAATCTATGTGTGCCACAAATAACATTTATTTTGCCTTTTGCAAGGTCATCAATAATCTGTTTTTGTTGTTTTGCAGATTTAAACCTGTTTAACATTTCCACTTTAACGCCAAAATCTTTTGTGCGTTCACTTGCTGTCAAATAATGCTGTAAACTTAAAATTGTTGTAGGGGCAAGGATTGCAACTTGTTTGCCGTTTTCCACAGCTTTAAACATTGCACGCATTGCCACTTCGGTTTTGCCAAAGCCAACATCCCCGCAAATCAGCCTGTCCATAACCTTGCCAGAAATCATATCACGTTTAACGTCTGCAATGGCTTGCAGTTGGTCGGCGGTTTCAGTGTATTTAAAGGCGTTTTCAAATTCGGTATAAAGATAATCATCAGCAGAATAAGCAAAACCTTTAACTGCTTTTCGTTTTGCATAAAGTTCAATCAATTCTTGGCTCATGTCTTCAATAGATTTAAGTGCCTTTTGCTTTTGATTGAAGAATTCTTTGCCGCCTAGTTTGTTTAAAGTAACATTGCTATCGTCTGCCATATAAAGTGATAAGCAGTCCGCATTTTCACTTGGCACATAAAGCACATCACCACCACGATAGGTGAGTTTGAAAAATTCCTTGTCCACACCTTGCACGTTCATGGTTACAACGCCATCACATCTGCCAATACCATGTGTAGAGTGAACAACATATTCACCTGCTTTTGGCAAGTACTTAATTTGAGTTTTTGTCTTGCCGTTAGCAACACGTTTGTGTGCAAAGTTTGTTGAACCAATATAAAGCTTTTCTTCGTCCGCAAAGCAGATATTGTAAGGTATGCTTAAATCGGTTAAAATTAAACCTTTTGCATTTTTGTTTTTGGTGTATGGTATTTGTGTTTCGTCAAATATTTTTGCAACAGAATTTTGTGTGTCTAAACTTGATAAACATAAATAAATCTGTTTGTCTTTATGGTCTGCTAAAACTTGTTTAATTGCTTGCAAATTGTGTATAAGTGGCGGGAGTGAAAAACAATTAAATTTTATTTCATAAACATTTTCACTGTCAAATTTTGTTGCAAGTTCTGTGGTGGAAATATCAAAATTTTCTAAAAAAATTAAATTTTTAGCGTAATTTTTATATATTTTTGCACAATTTTGATATTTTTGTAATATTTTTTCACTATTTTCGGCATTAAAAATATTTTCAACTTTTTCATTAATTTGTTCATAAAGTTTGTTTGTCGATGCTTCAACAACCAAAGAATTTGAAATAACAATAGGCAAGTCTAAATCAAAAATTGTTTCTATTTTTTGTGTGTAAGGTGTTAAAAATTCAAGTGGTACATCATCACCGCGGTCAAGGCTTAATGCTAAATCTGTTAATGTCTGGTTGCCTGATTTTTGGCTATCGATTTGAGAAATAATATTTTGTTTTTCTTTGTCATCAAGCAATAATAATTTGTTAGGCACAATAGTAAAGTGATTGAGCGTGGCTTTCTTTTCAAATGTTAAAAAATCAAACTCATAAATGTGTTCAAGGTTTGTGTCAAAAAAATCAAATCTAACAGGCATTTCACTGGTGGAATTAAACACGTCCAGAATATCACCACGCACAGCAAACTCACCACGTGCAGAAACGGTTTCAACTTTTTTATATCCGTTTTCAACTAACTTGCGTTCAATTTCAAGCAGATTGTAATCTGCACCTTTTTGTAGAGTTATTATGGAATTTTTAAATGATTGTAACTCTGGCAGCATGCAAAAAAACAATCTCGTCAAATCTTGGCATAAATCTCCGTTTATAAATGCTTGTATTAAATCACAAGCTTTTGAGTAAGAAACATCTAAAATTTGTTTAGATTGTTCGTCAATTGTGCTTAAAACATAATCGGCTAAATTCATGTTTCTATCTCTATCAATGCCTATGCGCAAACGTGGTGTTTCACCAACTTTTGCGACAATATCTCTAAGTCCATTGTGTGTACCTGCTGAACCACCAAGGCGGAATCTTATTTTTCCTTTTGGCATATCAATATCGTCAAGCACAATCAAAATGTCTGTCAATGGTGTTTTAAAATATTTACGCAATTCATAAACTGAGTTGCCGCTTAAATTCATATATGTATTAGGTTTTGCTAATATAAAACCATCACCTTTTGCAATCTCTGCTTGGCATTTTGTGGTTGTAAATTTAAGCCCGTTTTTCTTAGCAAAAAGGTCCACCACACTAAAACCAACATTGTGGTAAGTTTTGCTATATTTGCCTTCAGGGTTACCTAAACCAACGATAATTTTCATAAAAACTCCTAAAATTAGTTGAAATGTGAGTGCATAACGCACCCAGCAAGTTTTGAATAAAACTGGCTGTTAAGTTTTGCTATATTTGCCTTCAGGGTTACCTAAACCAACGATAATTTTCATAAAAACTCCTAAAATAAGTTGAAATGTGAGTGCATAACGCACCCAGCAGGTTTTGAATAAAACTGGCTGTTAAGTTTTGCTATATTTGCCTTCAGGGTTACCTAAACCAACGATAATTTTAGTAAAGTATCTCCAACTTAACTGCTAAATTATATAAAACTATTATAACATATAAAAACTTATTTACAATATGTTTTCTTTAAATTTTTCAACTTGATAAAATTAAAAATTTAACCATAAATATAATTTTTTTAATAAAAAAACATAAAAAACTATATAAATTTTAAAATTTTTGCAATTTTTTAAAATTATTTTAAATTTCAATATTGACAAGTTGGATTTTTGGTGTTAGTTTTAGGCAAATGTTAAGGAGTTAATAATGGAAGAAATCACATATTATAGAAACAGTAAATATAAAAGCAAATTGTTGGAAGGCGTAGCTTTAAGAAGAGTTATGAATCGTTTAAACAATGGTGGAGCAATCAAACCATGCGATTATGATGAAAAGGAACTTGGTAGAAGAATTATCAGTCAAAGACATCACATTTCATTTATTAATTTTCCTAATTTAATGAATGATGAAATGTTTGTTTTGGAACTTGCAAAAACAAGTTTAAATCCATTGGACTGTTATGATTATTTTTATGAATTTGTTGATGAATATTTAAAAAGAAAATCAAGTTTTAAATACGCTTTTGTTTGTGCACTCTTCTTGAATGAAAATATTTATAAGGTGAGTGATCTTGCAAAAATTGTTGATTGCCTTGATTTGGAAAAATATTATAATAAAGCTAAAAATGATAGCGAATTGAAACAACAAGTTAAAGAACGTTTATCAAGTTTGGAGAACTACACAATTGATGATTTTAATTACAGTGGCGATTGGGCAAAAGAATTGCATAAGTATAAAATTTCAAGAAATGATAAACAAATAATAATCAACAATCAAATTGCTGGAGTTAAAGACATTTTAAATTTATTCACATGTTTAACAGC
>CAKVCF010000057.1 GCA_934725795.1 uncultured Clostridia bacterium
ACAATCATGAAGGCTGGGGTAACCCAAACGCCTTTTTCATTTTTAACGCCTTGATAGCGTTGTTCAAGCACTTCTTCAATAATCATAGCAAGGTCTTCACGTTCGCGTTCATTTCTTGCTTCACCAAGGTACATAAATACTGTAATAAAAGGTGCTTGTCCGTTTGTAGTCATAAGAGTGATAACTTGGTATTGCAAAATTTGCACACCACGATTAATTTCTTGACGTACACGTTTTTCAGTGATTTTATGCACTAAATCTTGGTCAACTTGACCATCTTTGCTTGCTTCTTTAAGTTCGGCTTCAACATCTTTGCGAATCTTTTGACGTGAAACTTCAACAAATGGTGCAAGGTGAGTTAAACTTATGCTTTGGCCACCATATTGGCTTGATGCAACTTGCGCAACAATTTGAGTTGCAATGTTGCAGGCTGTTGAAAATGAGTGCGGACGTTCAATCATTGTGTTAGAAATAACTGTTCCGTTTTGCAACATATCTTCAAGGTTAACCAAATCGCAGTTGTGCATGCGTTGTGCAAAATAGTCAGCATCATGGAAGTGGATTAAGCCTTCTTCATGAGCTTTCCAAATGTCTTCTGGGAGCAAAAATCTTTTAGTAAGGTCTTTGGACATTTCACCAGCCATATAATCGCGTTGAACGCTGTTTACAGTTGGGTTTTTGTTGCTGTTTTCTTGCTTAACTTCTTCGTTTTGACAATCAATCAGTGAAAAGATTTTATCGTCAGTTGTATTTTTTTGACGAGCCAGTTGGCGGTCATATCTATATGTAATATAGTGTTTTGCAACATCAAATTTGCCTTCGCCCATAATTGCAAACTCAACCATATCTTGGATTTCTTCAACGCTAACTGCGCGGCCTAAACTTTCGCACTCTTTGGTTACATTTGTAACAATTTTGTCAATTTGTGCTTCACTCAATTTTTTGTTTGGGTCGTCCATTGAGTTGCTTGCTTTGCCAACAGCGATGCGAATTTTGTTTCCATCAAACACCACTTCTTGGCTGTTTCTTTTAATCACCTTCATAATTTTTCTCCCTTTTAAAATCGTAAAACTGATAAATTGAAATTCAGCAAAAATTTGGCCATAATTTAAGCTGAATTTGTGCCTATATGTTGCTAAAATTGTTTGATTTTTAAGCAAAATCAGTGTGATAAAGTTGATTTTGCTTTAAACAATTTTCAACATAAAAAGCCAATATTCTTGACTTCACAACCACATTATACTATACTAAAAACGTAAAAAGTGTTGTTTTAACAACAAAAAATGCAATTTTTGTTAATTTTAAAAACTGAATTGTGTAGGTTTTGCATTAACCACCAAATATATGGCCATGGCAAAAATTCTTAGATTTTATAAATTGAAAAAATATCTTGTTGTTAAAAAATTCAAACTTAAAATTTCAGCTATTTTAATTGCGATATGTGTTAAAATTTTTGCTTTGTAACTGCCAAATTTGCTGAGTATCCTTTTTATATACAATAAATATAAGAAAGTTTAAATAAGGTAATATATAAGCAGTTTAAACATTATGCAATTGATTTAATGATAAAACACGTGCAACTTAAATAGAGATAAAATAACATAATCATTATAAAAAGTTATCACAAACAAAAATATTTTCGTATAGCAGTGAGTTTGAGTGTCAGTTATATACCATCTTGCTACGCTGCGATGTTATATAGCCAAACACAAAGGAGAGTTTATGGAACATTATAAAGAATTATCACAAACAAAAATATTTTCGTATAGCAGTGAGTTTGAGTGTCAGGCTATGATGTTTTGCTTTAAAACTAGATTTGTGAATTTTGAAAAGCATCAAACGATTGTTCGTCAAGGTGATTCAATGGAAAATGTTGTGCTGATTGTAAAGGGGGCTGCTAAAATTGAAAATATGGACAGTCTTGGCAATATTAACATTTTGATGCAGTTGAAGGCAGGGGACGCATATGGTTTGGAAACCGCTTATGCTGGTGATGAAAACTATAAAGACAGTTTGATTGCAACAGAAAAAACGTTGGTGATGTTTATGAATAGATATCGTTTGCTTAATCAGTGTGATAACCATTGTAAGCGTCATGAGATTGTTATAAAAAAAATAAATCAAATGATTGCGGAAAATAATATTGAACTGCAAAACAAGCTTATGCATCTATCTAAAAAAACAATACGTGAAAAATTGATGTCATACTTTTTAACCATGACTGAAAAAAATAAAAGCACATATTTTGAAATACCGTATAATGTAACAGAATTGGCAAATTATCTTGCTGTTGACCGCAGTGCGTTGTCTAATGAACTTGGTAAAATGAAAAAAGAAGGCGTTATTGACTATGATAAACGTCAATATCGCCTTATAAAGAAAAAACTTTAATTTGTAATAAAGGTTGCATTAGATATATAAAAGCAATATAAAAGATAAATGATATGAATGTCAGCGTATGAAAACATATCTTTTGCTGCCATTATTAATAAGCAACCTATATTTAAATTTAATTAATTAGATTATGATTTGCGCTTAAATTCTCTTTTTGGTGAGAGTTACACATGTTTCAACACTCACAGTGTTTGGAAACATATCAAAAGGTTGAATGTTTGCAATTTCATAATCGTTTTTTATCTCTCTTAAATCTTTGGCAAGAGCAATAGGATTGCAAGATACATATATTATTTTTTCAACGCCGCAAATTGCTTGCATAACATTTTTACCGCAACCTTTTTTGCTAGGGTCTAAAACCAACACATTGCAAACTTGATTGTCTGTTAAAGTGTGATTGCTTAATGTTTTGTTACTGTCGGCTTTTCTTTTGTTATTTATTGTTTGGTTATTTTGTTTGCTTGAAAGATTTGCTAAATTTTTAAAATTTTCAAAAAAATCACCACAAATATTAGTTAAATTGCTGATTTTGTTGCATTTTTTTAAATTTTCAGCATCATTATGTGCTGAATTATTAATTTCAATTCCATAAACGTGTTTTGCTTTTTTTGCAATTTCAGCACTTAAAAGCCCTGCACCACTATAACCATTTACAACATTATCTTCAGCTTCAATTTGGGATAAAATGTGATTATAAAGTTTGTTTTGTATGTCAACATTGGTTTGATAAAAGCTATCAACCGTAAGTGTTAAATCAAAGTCGTTTAAAAGGTGAATGTTTTTAAGCCCGCCAATATGAATAATGTTGTTAGTTAGAACCACTGAATCTTTGCGTGTGTTGATAACCATAAACAAACCAAAGTTTTCAATTTGCTGTTTTAGCAAATCAAACAGCCCTTGCAAATTTTGTTTTTTAGAAACAACAATTGCAATCAGTGCTTGACCTTCAAGTTGACGAATAACAATGTTTTTTAGTGCAGGTATATCATTTCTTGATAAATATTTTCTAATGGCTGCGTAAACTTGATTTATACTTTTATCTGCAAGCGGGCAAAATTCAACATCTACAATATTGTTGCTTGATTTAGATTTAAAGCCGATTGTGTTTTCACTGCAGGAAAAACTAACTTTGTTGCGATAGTTAAACTGATTATTGCAAGCAATAGTTGGTGCAACTTCAACTTCAATTCCACCAACTTTCTTTAATGTTGATTTAACCAAGTTTTGTTTAAATTCAAGTTGAGTGTCATAATTCATATGTTGTAAATCACAACCACCACATTTTTCATAATAAGGGCAAACAGGTTTTACGCGATTTGCTGATGGTGTTATTGTTTGTATGAGTTTGGTGTTGGCAAAATTGCCAAAATCTTTAACAACTTCACATTCAACAGTTTCACCAGTTATTGCGTTTGGAACAAAATATATTTTGCCGTTGTTTAAAGCAACGCCTTCGCCATTTATGCCTTGATTTATTATTGTTAATTTCATGTTTTTAAGTTTAACATATCTATGAAATTTATTCAATAGGTTTTGATTGGCTAAATGGATTTATTTTTGGTAAGCTATTTTTGTTAAGATTGATTTTTATTGACAAGTTACACAAATTAATATAAATTGATTAATGATTGAAAATTTTTAAAATTTTATTAAAAATTGGCTTATTTTAAAAAAAATAGCACAATTATTATACAATTTTGCGCAAAATGTCGAATTTGTTTGTAATATTTTAGTATCTGTATTATAATTAAAGGACGTTTAAAGGAGAAATTATGGCTAAGGTTGGCTTGGTGGTTGATGATTCAGGGGCTTTTACAACTGAAGATTTAAAAAAGGTAAAAGCATGCAAGTTTATTCACACACCTTATATTATTAATGGTGAAATTTTTGAAGAAGGCGAAAATATGTCGCGTGAAGACTTTTTTGCATATTTGCATGACCGCAATACTCAAGTTAGCACATCTCAACCTAACATTGAAGTGATAAAAGATGCTTGGCGCGAAGCACTTAAAGAATATGACGAATTGATTTATGTTTGTTTATCTAGTGGTTTAAGCGAAGGTTGCAACACAGCAATAAATGCTAGCCATTTGGAAGAGTTTGAAGGCAAAGTGTTTGTTGCAAACACACAGCGCATTTCATATATGAACAAATTTAGCATGTATGAAGCAAGCATATTGATTGAACAAGGTAAATCAGCAAAAGAAATTAAAGAATATCTTGAACAGCACCGTGGTGAAGCGGGAGCATACATTGCAGTAGATACTTTAAAGTTTTTAAAAAAGGGTGGAAGAATAACACCTGCTGCAGCTATGATT
>CAKVCF010000058.1 GCA_934725795.1 uncultured Clostridia bacterium
TTTTTGGTATGGTGTTCTTTATACCTTGCTTTTTGTTCTTTAAGTTTGCACTTACAAAATATCAAGGCACAGGCACTTAAAGATATTTTTGCTGGTGATGTGCATTGTTTAACTAATTGAAAATTTTAACATAGGGCAATGCATTCTTATCTCAAACAAAAAACATACCAACACATTTTACAGATTAGAATAAATTTGGTTTAATTATAATAAAAAGCATCATGACTTATGGTGCTTTTTTCTTTGGAACATTAAAATTAAAATAAATAATTTTGTATTTTTTTGTAAAAAATATGTTGAATTTGTTTGTGTTTTAGTTTTTTGCGTGTTACAATAAAATTGTAAAAATAAAAGGGGTATTATTATGGAATTTATCGCAAATAATTGGTGGTGGATGGTTTTAATCCTTGTGGTTATTATCGTTGCACTTATCGTTGTTTTGGTGTTGCTTGATGTGCGCGACAAAAAGATTTTAAAAGATTTTCAAGAAAAGGTTTTGTTTGTTGAAGATGAAAAATCCGATTTGTTAAAACAACCTGCAAAAGCTGAAACAAAAGAAGAAGCAAAGGTTGAAGAAAAACCAGTTGCTGAAAAAACTGAAGTTGTTGCAAAGGAAGTTGAACCAAAGGCCGAAGTAAAAGCTGAAGTTGAACCTAAAAAAGCAGCAAAAGTTAAAAAAGAAACAAAAACTGCAGCTAAAAAACCAGTCACAAAAAAGGTTGAAGAACCAGTGGTAAAGGAAGAAGCTAAAGCAGAAGAAAAAGTTGAAGTTAAAGCAGAAGTTGCTGAACCAAAGGTTGAAGAAAACAAAGAAGTTAAATCAACCGCTAAAAAGGCTGCAACAAAACCAGCCGCTAAAAAGGCTGTAAAAGCAGAACCTAAAAAAGTTGTTAAAGTTGAAGTAAAGGCTGAACCAAAAGTTGAAGTTAAAGCAGAACCTAAAAAGGAAGAAAAGCCTGCTAAAACAACAGCAAGCAAAACTGCAGCTAAAAAGCCAGCAGCAAAAAAAGAAGTTAAGGCAGAAGCAAAAGTTGAAGTAAAAGCAATTTCAAAACCTGCTACAAAAACAACAAAAACTGAAGCTAAGCCAGCTGCTAAAAAAGCAGAAAAGCCAGTTGAAAAGAAAGTTGAAACAAAAGTTACAACAGCTAAAAAGCCAGCAGTAAAAGCTGAAGCAAAAAAAGTTGAAAACAAGAAAGTTGAAACTAAGAAAGTTGAAACTAAAAAGCCAGCTACTAAATCAGCCGCAGCTAAAAAACCTGCTGCAAAGGCAACAGCCAAGAAACCAACTGCTAAAAAATAATTAATAAGAAGGCCGTTTTAAGGTCTTCTTTTTTTTTGATAAAAAATAGCAAAATAGATTATCAAATAACGTAAGTTGTTTTGTGATTTATTTTTTAGCAAAATTGCTGAATACAAATTTGATTGTTGTTGGTTGCAAGAACTTGATCTATATAGCATAGCACATATGAAAACTAAACAATTTGTTTTAATATGGTCATGAATACTTAATTTCTTGTTTTATTTTTGTAGTTTTTATTGCTAAATTGCAATTTTGAACTAAACAATAAATTTAAAAAAATCCGCATTTTTATTTTACACTCTAAAAAAATTTTGTTATAATATAATCAAATAAGGAGAAATTTATGTTTTTTGTATGGTCTTGGTGGTATCTTGTAATTGCTGTGCTTTTGGCAGGCATTGTTGCATTGTCAATTGTTTTGGTTAAGATGAACAAAAAAGATGTTCAATTGATTGAAGAATTCCAACAAGCAAATGCTGTTGAAGAAGTGGAAGAAGTTGAACCAGAACAACCAGCAAAAAAATCAACAAAAAAATCTGCAAATAAAGAATAACAGATATAGGTTTTTGTGTTTACAAAGCTTGGCTTATTGCCAAGTTTTTTTATTGCGCGTAACACTAAAATAGCTAATGCAGGCAAATTGTTATTTGCGTATTGCAACAAAACGGCAAAATTGCTTGAAAAATTTTTGCAATTAAACTAACATAATGGTATGAGAATTATTTCAGGTAAATATCGTGGTAAAAAGTTGCAAGAGTTTGATTTGTCAACCACAAAGCCAACACTTGATAGAGTTAAAGAAAGTATATTTAATCTTATTCAATTTGATATTGCAGGTGCAGTGGCTTGCGACCTTTTTGCTGGCACTGGTGCGCTGGGTGCGGAGTGTGTTTCACGTGGGGCTGAGAAAGTTTATTTGGTAGATAGCAATCAAAAGGCAATAAAAATCATACAATCAAATTTAAAAAACATGGAAGGCAATTTTAAAATTGTAAACACTGATTATCTTGACTTTTTAAAAACTTGCCATACAAAATTTGACCTTGTGCTATTAGACCCTCCATATAAAACTGACTTAGGCGTTAAGGCAATTGAATATATTGTCAAAAATGATATGTTAAATGCAAACGGAATAATTATTTTTGAAACAAGTAAAGAATTGGATTTTGAGTTTGATTATCCACAATTTGACATTGATAAACGCACATACGGAACTGTTGCCGTTTATAAATTTGTAAAGAAGGGCTAAATGAAAATTCAAAAAAATAAAAACAAAATTATAATCACAAATCCACAAGATTTTGACATTGTGCAAACTTTAAATTGTGGCCAAATTTTTAGGTTTGTTATTGATGGCAACACTGCGCGTGTGTTTTCGCAAGATAAAATGGCAAAAATAAAGTTTGATAAAAATATAATAGAAATTGAAACGCCAGATACAGATTATTTTTATCATTTTTTTGATTTATCAACTGATTACAGTGTAATAAAAAGTAAACTTGCGGGCGACCCTTTGCTTGCACCTGCAATAAATTTTGGTGGTGGAATAAGAATAATAAACAACACTGCTTTTGAAATGCTTATCAGTTTTATAATCAGTGCAAACAATAATATTAAACGCATTAAAAACTCAATTGAAGTTTTGTGTGCTAAGTTTGGCGAGAACAAAGGTGAGTATTATGCTTTTCCAACTTTGCAAGCACTAAAAACCGCCACCGTGCAAGATTTTGTAAATGCTGGGCTTGGCTACCGTGCGGAACAAATGTTTGATACCGTGCAAAAGTTAACGCCAGAATATATTGCAGAAATTGAAGCGGCTGATAACAAAACAAAAATGCAACTTTTAACCGCTTTAAAAGGTATTGGTGAAAAGGTTGCAAATTGCATTATGTTGTTTGGTTTAGGTGTAAAAAACGTGTTTCCAGTTGATGTGTGGATAAACAAAGTTTACAATCATATTTTCAATAAAAATGAAACCGACCGCAGCAAAATAACAAAAGAGTTGACAGAACGCTATGGTGAATTGTCAGGCTATGCACAACAATATTTTTACTACTATTATCGTGAAAATAAAATAGGTTAATGCTTTGACAAGGTGTTTAAAAATTGTTAAAATGTTTTTAGATTAACAAATATTCAGTTTAGAATGTAAAGGCTTAAAAAGTTGCCGATATAAAACTTGCAATTAAGAAATATAGAAAACAAAATAAAAGGTTGGCATTGTGCCAAATAGGTGAGTTATGTTTTGTAATCAATGTGGGGAAGAAAACCGTAATGATAGAAAATTTTGTGCAAATTGTGGTGCGCCTTTAAAGGACTATACAAAGCAACCAGCGCAAGAAGAGTTGCTTATGCCGCAAGATGTGATTGAAGCAAATAACAAACAAAAACAAGGCAAAAAAAGGTTTTGGGCAAGGCACGCAATAAGTATTGTGCTTATTTTGGTGGCTTGTGTATGTGTGTTGGTATCTAACTTTGTGTTTAAAGGTAACAAAACAGTGCAAATTTGGCTTTCTTCAATTGCTATTGTGCTTTCATTTATTTACATAACGTTGGTAATTATTAATGCTAAATATGCTAAAAAGCAACGCAATGCTAAAAAAGATTAATAATAAGAAGTTCAGGCAGACTGCTTGAACTTTTTTGTTGCTTAAAAAAAATAATATTCTTAATAAAGATAAAACGTTACCTATGCAATTGGCTGATTTTAACTATAATTTAATCGCGAGAGTGGTTTTAAATGTTATTGTGATGATATTTATAGGTGTTTGTTTTGTGGCGGTGGTTCAACTAATTTGAATGTTTTGTTGTTTAATATAATTGTATTGATATACAAACATAACATAAACTTTGGCTGTGTTTATTTTGACCAAATTTTAAAAAAGGGTATTGACGGGGTGTGGTTTTTGGTATATAATCAGCAACGAAAAAATAAATAAAGCCAGTTTCTGGCAAAAAGGTGAGTTATGGAATTTGTTGAAATCTTTGCTGAAATGAGTTGGATAGCAGCCGCCCTTTTATTTGGTGGTTTGGTGTTTATTTTTGTTGAAGTATTATTACCTGGTTTTGGCTTTTTTGGCATAGCAGGTAGCATTGCTATTGTGGCAGGCTTGATTGTGCGTATTTGCCAAGGCTTAAATTTATTGCAATCAATTGTGCTTATTTTAATGGTTTTGGCTTTCTTTATTGTTTGCGTTATCTTTATGGTGTTCAGTGCTCAACATGGTATATTAGGGCGCACTGGCTTGTTTGAAAATGACAACACATTTTCTTCACGCAGCCGCCGCGAAGCAAAAGAACTTAGAAAGTTAATTGGTAAATCTGGCCGTGCTTCAGGTGTGCTTAACCCTGGTGGCAAGGCA
>CAKVCF010000059.1 GCA_934725795.1 uncultured Clostridia bacterium
ATTGTGGTCATCAACAACAAATTTATAAAAAGTAAATTTTTTAATAATGAATTTATCAACCATAAATCTTACGAAAAGCAAAACAAAATTTGCAATTATAAAATTATTATGAAACTAAAATATTAACAACTAAAATATATATAGTGAATGCATAATTTATTGGTTTAAAGCAAGTGCGCGTATATCGATACATTAAAAATTATTGTTTTGTAACTAAATTAAAATTTTTACAAACTTGCTGTGTTTTGGTTTGAGCTATTGTTGTTTAAAAAACTCATAATATAGTCCGTGTAAGGTTTTTCTTGATTTTGTGCAAATTCGGTTTTGTTTTGGTATGTGCCAATAGATTGTTCATATTTTTCAACTTTTTGGCTTAACTCTTCATAACTATCGGCTTTAATCAATGTGCCAAGGTATGTGTAATACAAATAATCGTATTCATGATTAAAGTATTCCACAACAACCATAACACCAGTTGTGTAAACCATGCCGCGCACATCATACACTTGTGCACCAAGGTCGTCCAAGCCACGTTTGTAAGCGTCCACTAAAATTGAGCCATCATTATTAACAAACATAACTCTAACTGAAAATTTTGTAGACTTTCTAAGTAATGCACCTGATGGATAAATGCTGATTTCGTCTTCAGGGCCAAGGTCAAAGTCCACTGTTTTAAAATCGTTGCCGTCCTTAACTTGCAAACGTTGGTTAAATAAGCAATCGTACAAAATCCTAAAGTTTTTGTTTTTAGATGAGTTTAAAAATTCCATATTTTTCTCCTTTTGATGTTAACATTATAATACTGTGCAATAGAGATGTAAACAACAAAAATTTTATACATGATATAAGCAATGATTATATTTTTGATAATGATTGTGTTGATATATATTTTTTAGTTCACGTTATAAAATCTTAATATTTTGTGCTTTTCTTGTCAGCTTTGGCGTTGATATCTGCCGTTATTTAAATCTAACTTTTAAGTTAACTTGACTTAAATGATAAATAAAGTTATGATTGATTTATGCAAAACAAAAAGTTAAGTTATAGTGAAATATTTAAACTTTCACCAAGCCAGTTTGATTATAAAGATAATCTTTTGCCGTCTGCTATTTTAGGCTTGTTCCAAGATATAGCAAGTGTGCATGGTGAACTGATAGGTGTAGGTTTTGAAACAATGGTTAAAAAAGGCATGTATTGGGTAACAATACGCACTAAATATGATGTTTTATCTCAAACAAAACCTTATCAACAAGTTATTGTGGAAACATGGCCACACATTAAAGGCAGAGTTGATTTTGACCGTGATTATCTTGTTAAAGATTTGTCAGGTAACACCATTATTAAAGGCACAAGCAAATGGTGTGTTATTTCAACCACCACACGCAAACTTGTTTTACCAACTGCTGTGGAATATCCAAAAGATTTGGAATATGAAACAAAAGTGAATTACGAAGATAGATTTACAAAAACAGAAGCGGTGCAACCAAAAGATGAACCAGATTTTAAACACACAGTTTTGTTAAGTGAAATTGACCACAACAAACATTTAAACAATGTGCATTATGCTGAATATGTGTTTAATAGTTTAACTGGCGCAGATTTAACACATATGCAAATCAATTATATTGCGGAGTGCAAACTTGGTGAAGAAATCTATATTTACACAAACACAACAGAAGAAGGGCATTTTGTTTCAGGTTATGTGAATAATGAACTTAAATTTTCCGCCTTTGCAAAATAGCAAATTGACCATCTTTAATTCTCTATATATTTTGGCGTTTTGGTGCACTAAAATAGTTTAACAGTTAAGTTAAAAAATAAAAAACGGTATTTATTGTTGCCGTTTTTTTGCATATTGTGTTTTTAATTCTATTGTTCTTGTTTAATAGTTGTTGTGGTGGTATTTTCAGCTTGCTCAGTGTTGTTGTTGAAAGATTGTTCAGTTAAATATTCCAATGGTCTGTTATAGAAACTTTCATATATTTGTTTGTTAAAATCAAAATTTGCTTTGCTTAAATATTCAATATTCTCTTTTAAACTCAATTCAGCTTTAGGGTATATAGGTTTACCTATATGGAATATGAATTGCTTTTTAGCTGTTCCGTCTTTACGCTTTTTTAAGTCTTTAAAAGTGAAAAAGCCTGGAACAATTGGAACATTAAACTTGCTTGCATAATAATATGCACCTGGCATAACTGGTCTTGGCTTTTCATAGCACCACCACAATGCACCTTCAGGGTAAAAGACAATCATTTTTTTCTTTTCAAGCAATGTTTCAATAGCACGCATTAAGTTACGCATACATTTTGGGCTTTCACTAAATGGAAGTGTGCCACAAGCACGAAGCATTGCGCCAAATAGACCATAGTAATTGTTGAAATCAGCAACAGTATAATAAGTTCTTCTACCAGTTGTAATGTGTTTGATAAGAGTGCAGTCAATATTATTGATATGATTTGTTGTTAAGATGCAACCTTGACCTTTAACCAGTTTTAAATTTTCCTTTCCTTCAACTTTTAGGTGAACTGTTTTACTAAACAACCAGCCAGCAAAACTAAATATAGGTAAGGAGAGACCGCTGCCTAATTGATTAAAGAAGCCTCTGCGCAAATAATCGTATTTAGGTGTGATTTTTTTTACGTGGGAATTGTTTGGTTGAACATGTGTATTAAAATCGCCTGCACGTTCTTTTTGTTCAATTCTTTTTAAAATTTCAGTTTTTTTCATGAAGTTTGCCTCGTTTGTTTAAGACGTCAAACATCATTTGTTCCATACGCTTCATACAGTCTTCTTGAGAGTACACTGTTGAACTATGTAAGTATTTTTCTTCAAGTTCGGCTTTAACATCTGGATTTTCAATAAAATAGTCAATGTGCTTTGCCAAATCTTTAGGGTTCCTATTTTTAAAGATACACCTATCGTCCACGGCAAAACCTTTTGTGGCACTTAATTTAGAATTTGAAACAATAGTTAATTTGCCGCAGCAAACAGCTTCCAAGCAGGCGATACCTTCAAGTTCAGCTTCTGCAGTGTGAACATACATATCGCAATAATTGATAACATCAATAACTTCTTTTCTTCCAAATAATTTGTAAATAGGCTCAATAGGCAATTTTTTGCCAAGCTTTTTATAATATTTTACTTTTGGACCTTGACCAGCAAGAATAATTTGTATTTTATCTTTGTATTTTGAATATTTTACGGCTTTTATAAGAGTGTCTTGTGATTTTTCACGAGCATATCTGCCAATCATCAATAAAACAATTTTATCTTGTAAATCTTCAGGCTTTGGAACAAATTCTTTTTTAACATAAGAATTAACGCCGTTAGAAATAACGTAACCATTTGTTTTAGTTTTTATATGGCTTTCAAAAGTGTCTTGAATAAATTTGGTAGGGTAATGAATTGCGTCAACATAACTATATAGTTTTTTATAAATAGACTTATAAACATAGTGATTTACAAAACCAAGATTGTTAAGCTTTATATAACATGTTAAATTTTCCGCTTGCATATGGAAACCTGCGGTAATTGGGATGCCTTTTTCTCTTGCAATTTTTGCGGCAGCAACACCAAGTTTTAATGGAACCATGATATGCACAAGGTCAGCATCCGCCAAAGCTTCTTCAATAACATTGATATCTGGTTTTGCAAGGGTTACGCCAATCTTTGCAACATAAGCGTTTAAAATTTTACCAAAATTATAATTTGGTACAACAAAATAATCATTTATACCTTTTTTATCTTGGTCGCCACACAATATTTTTACATGATGACCTTGTTTTCTCAAAAACCTGATAAGATTCATTGCCGCGATTGTTGTGCCATTTGTTTCTTCACCTAAAACATCGCATACAACTGTTATATTCATAAATTCTCCTTATAACGATTGAATTTTGTGTGTTTTTTTATAAGCTCATATTTATAGTTTTTAAATTTGACTTAATTTATTTTTGTGCGAAATTTGTCATTTTTCTAAAGACATAGTAACATAAAATTTAACAAAAAACAAACATTTTAATAGAAATTATATTTACATGAAAAGCTATTTGTATCAATATGTTTGACCTATTTAAATTTGCTTGATTTTAATTGCTGTAAACACAATAAATAACAAAAACTTTCGAAATCTTTTAACTTTGTTTTTTTTATGCCAATTTTCTATCAAGCTTTTACAAATTTGCAGTGCTAAAATGATTGCGTGGAAAAAGTTGAAGTTAAAAAATCTGGTTTTTTAAGTGTGGCAAAATACTGTGCACTGTTTTTTGTTTGTTTGGTTTTAAGCAATGCAAAAGTTAATGGTATAAGCCCATTTTTATTTGCCTTTTTGTTTGCGTGCGTTTATGTTGGATTGGAAGAAAAGGTTATGGCGGCCTTGGTGCTGGGCTATGCCGTGATTGTTGATTTCAGTTTGCAAGCATTTTTGATTGCGATAACTTCGGTTGCTGTTTGCTTAATCAATTATTACATACATCGCTTGGCAAAACATAAAATAAAACTAATAACCAACTTTTGTGTTTACTTGGTATCGCTTGCCACATATGTCTATTACAATTACGCAAATGTGTGGCTATTATGTGGCTATTTGATTCTTGGCTTAATCTCACTTTATGTTTTCACAGTGGTTTGTCAGGTTATGGTGCTAAGGAA
>CAKVCF010000060.1 GCA_934725795.1 uncultured Clostridia bacterium
GGTTTAAGGTCTTGACGCATTGTGCCAAGTTCTGTATTGAATTTCTTTTTCTTGAAATAAGAAAGCAAGAATAATGCAACAACAAGCACCAACAAAACTACCAAAATAATAATTTCCATCATAATTTAATGTTCCCCTTTTAAACTTTAAAGATTTTAACAAAATTTGAATTGCTGTGTCAAACCTTTTCAAGCATGTTATTTGTTTTTACTGACAAATAAAACATAATATATTGTTTTAAATTGTTGAATATTGCAAAAATTAATCTGTTATGCCATAGTTTTCATAAAATTCTTTTTTAAATTCTAAAAATCTATCATTATTTATTGCTTCACGCATATTTTCCATCATTTTAAGTGTAAAGCGCAAATTGTGTAAGCTCAATAATCTTGCACCTAAAATTTCGTTGCACATTACAAGGTGATGCAAATACGCTTTTGTGTGATTTTTGCAACAATAGCAATCACAATTATCGTCCAAACGTGAAAAATCTTCTTTATATTTGGCATTTTTAAGCACTATTTTGCCGTGGCTTGTCATTGCCAAACCATTGCGAGCAACACGTGTTTGTAAAACGCAATCAAACATATCAATACCACGTTCTACCCCTTCAAAAATATAGTCTGGTGTGCCAACACCCATCATATACCTTGGCATATTTTCAGGATAATGCGGTTTCATAACATCAAGCATTTCAATCATAGTTTGCTTTGGTTCACCAACTGAAAGCCCACCTATTGCAATGCCACATTTGCAGTATTTTTTTGTTTCTTCCAAACTTTTTAAACGCAAATCAGGGTAAAAATTGCCTTGCACTATAGGAAAAAGCATTTGATTTTCATTTTTATGTGATTTAACGCACCTATCAAGCCAATCAAGTGTGCGATTCATGGCTTTTTCTGCTTCTGCGTGTGTTACACCTGGTTCTGTGCAGACGTCAAACGCCATAATAATATCAGCACCTATGTTGTTTTCAATTTCCATCACCTTTTCAGGTGTGAAAAACAATTTTGCACCTGACAAGTGATTTTTAAATTCAACGCCTTGGTCTGTTATTTTTCTTAAATCTGCCAAAGAGAAAACCTGAAAACCACCACTATCGGTGAGCATTGGACGGTTAAAGTTCATAAATTTATGAACTCCACCTGCCTTTTTGATAAGTTCATCGCCTGGTCGAATATGCAAATGATAAGTATTAGCCAAAATTATTTGAGCACCTATATCATACAAATCATCACTTGTTAAAGATTTAACTGTTGCAAGTGTGCCAACTGGCATAAAAATAGGTGTGTAAATATCACCATGCGGTGTATGCAACACCCCAGTTCTTGCCCCACTATTTTTGTCTATATGTAAAATTTCGTAACTAAATTTTTCCATTAAAATTTTTCCTAAATATATTTTTTAAACTCGTCGCTAATAGTTTTAGCATAGTCCCTAAATTCTTCAAAAACGGCTGTGTCATTTAAGGTTTTTGAATAGACTTTGGCTTGAACAACGGCGTCCAATTTATCAATTTTCCTTGCAAATTTTGCTTCTGGTGTAACGCCATCTTCAAACTCTTTCCAAATCTCATAAACAAAAGACAAGTCGCACTCAGTGGCTATGCGTTGCATGCATTTGTCCTCATTGTTGTGTTTGATTTTTGGGTCAACATGCTCATTTGGGGTTACGTCGCCCGCGTCAATTTCACAAACGTCATGAAGAAGCAACATTTTTAAAACCTTTTCTTGGTTCAAAGGTAATTTTTCTTTGTTTATAATTTCCAAAGCCAGCAAAGCGGCTGAAAACATGTGCTCTGCATCGCTTTCGCATCGCCCTACTGATTTAAAAGCATTCCTTTCAACCCAACCTTTGCGATTGATTAACTTGCATTTAAAAATTTCCTCATAAAATTTAGACATTAATTTCTCCTCTTAATTGTAAAAAAAGTTGTTATAAACACCGTTTAACTTGTAAAAATTACACAATTTGAACATAAACATGCCAAATTAAACAGAGTGAATAATTTTTGGATTATTCAATAAACATGCTGTCGCCAAAACTGAAAAAGCGGTATTTATTTTCCACTGCTGTTTTATATAAATTCATTGTGTTTTCATACCCTGCAAATGCACTAATCAGCATAATTAAAGTTGATTTTGGCAGATGGAAATTTGTAATAAGTGCGTCAACAATTTTAAATTTATATGGCGGATAAATGAAAATGCTTGTGTTGTCGTCATCAGCCGCAAGTGGCACGCCTTTTAGTGCAACGCTTTCAAGAGTGCGCACGCTGGTTGTGCCAACTGCAATCACGCGGCGATTTTCTTTTTTTGCCAAATTTATTCTTTCGGCAGCGTGTTCACTAAGGTGGTAATGTTCAGTGTGCATTGTATGTTTTGTTATGTCGTCCTCTTTGCATGGACGGAAAGTGCCTAACCCAACATCAAGGGTAAGTTCAACAATCTCAACCCCCATATCTTGAATACGTTGCAAAAGTTCTTTTGTAAAATGTAAGCCAGCAGTTGGTGCTGCCGCACTGCCTTCAACTTTATTATAAACTGTTTGGTAACGTTCTTTATCTTTCAATTTTTCATGGATATAGTGTGGCAATGGCATTTGACCAACACGTGATAAAATATCTTCAAAAACGCCAGTGTAAATAAAGCGGGCAATACGGTTGCCGTCTTCTTTAACTGACATAATAACGCAACTAAGTTCTTCATTAAAAGTAACAACTGTGCCAACTGGAACACGTTTTGCTGGTTTTATAAGAACTTCCCACTCGTCTAAATTAATGCGTTTTAAAAGCAACACTTCAATGTTTGCCCCTGTTGCCTTTTTTCCATATAATCTTGCTGGCAGAACGCGTGTGTTGTTGACAACCAAAACATCACCTTTACGTAAAAATTCAGTTATATCTTTAAAGTGTTTATGTTGCACTTCTTTTGTTTGACGATTAAACACCATAAGGCGGCTTTCATCACGTTTTTCAAGTGGAGTTTGAGCAATTAATTCTTCAGGCAAATAATAGTCGTAAGTTGAAAGTTTTTGATAATCAATTTTATCAGTATTAACAACCTTTTTTGCTGGTTGTTTTTTGTTTGTTAAAGATTCATATTTAGTTGTTTTCATCTTTATCACCTTCCGCAACATCAACCTGCAAGGACTTTGGCACAGGCAAACCAAAATGCTCATATGCTAAACGTGTTACCATCCTACCCCTATTTGTACGCAACACAAAACCAAGTTGCATCAAATATGGTTCAACAATATCTTCAATTGTTGAAATTTCTTCGTTTGTTGTGGCAGACAAAGTTTCCAATCCAACAGGGCCACCACCAAACTTTTCAATCATAGCCATAATCACGCGTTTATCAACATAGTCAAGGCCAAGTTCGTCAATATCCATAAGTGTTAATGCCTTTTTAGCATCTGCAACTGAAATGTTATCTTTATCTTCAACCTGCACATAATCGCGCACACGTTTTAAAAGGCGGTTTGCAATACGCGGTGTGCCACGGCTGCGGCGTGCAATTTCATATGTTGCATCTTTATCAATGCTGACATTTAAAATGCTTGCAGAGCGTGAAATAATTTGTGCAATTTCGTCCACTGTGTAAAGTTCCAAACGGCAAGAAATGCCAAATCTATCACGCAAAGGGCTTGATAAATTGCCTGCTTTTGTTGTTGCGCCAATCAATGTAAAAGGTTGAATTTTAAGGCGCATACTGCGTGCACTAGGTCCTTTACCAACAATAAAGTCAAGTGCATAATCTTCCATAGCTGGATACAAAATTTCTTCAACTGATTTGCTTATGCGGTGAATTTCATCAATAAAAAGCACATCATTAGTGTTAAGGTTTGTTAAAATTGCAGCAAGGTCAGCTGCATTTTCGATACTAGGGCCACTTGTTATTTTTATTTGACTGCCAATTTCGTTGGCTATGATATGGCTCAGTGTTGTTTTACCAAGCCCTGGAGGTCCATAAAGCAAAACATGGTCCAATGCCTCTTTACGTTTTTTTGCAGCGGCAATATACACTTTTAAGTTTGCTTTGATTTTTTCTTGACCAGTGTATTCGTCAAAAGACATAGGACGAAGTTTATTTTCAACTTCGACATCACTCATATTTTTTGTGCTGCTTATAAATCTATCTCTTTCTTCCATTTTAATCCTTTTGATTTTTATTTGATAAAAAATCTTTGCATTTTTCAAAGAATGCCAATTGGTCAGGGTTCAATTCACCATTATCTGCCATTGATTGAAGTTTTTGCATTGAAAACCAAGCAACCTCTGTCAATTCTTCTTTTTGAATGTTAAGTTTTGTTAAGTCTAAATCTAAGTTTGTATAATACATAACAAAGCAATCTTTTCCATCACAACCTGAATTGAATGCTTCGATTTTTGCATTTGAAATATCTGTTCCCAATTCTTCCTTAACTTCTGTTATTATGCCCTGCATGCAAGTTTCTCCTGCTTTTGGGTGCCCACCAGTAACACCCCAATCCCCGCCTTTTGCAGGAACACGTTTTTGCATTAAAAATTCACCCTTACTATTTTCAATAGCAATCATAACCACCATAGGATAATAACCCTTAGGCACTGGTTGACCTTTGAAATATGTTTTTCC
>CAKVCF010000061.1 GCA_934725795.1 uncultured Clostridia bacterium
ATCAACAAGATTATTCACTTCAAAATTGTTGCATTTTTCTGCCAAAATTTTATCAATACGTGAACGTGAACTGATAAGTTCCCTAACAACATTAATACCTTCAACTATCATAACTTTTCTTCAACAAACCTTTTAAACATATTTTTTAATTTTTCATCTTCTTTTTTTAGATACCAAAAGCCAACAAGCGCTTCAAATTGAGTTGCCAAACTATACTCTTGCAAACTGGAATTTTTTGCCTTATTGTTTGGATGCACGTTCCTTGCACGCAACACCAAATCGGTTTCTTCTTCATCCAACTCTGGTTTTAGTTGTTCCATTATTATTGCTTGATTTTTTGCACAAACAATACCATTTGCAATTTTGTTCAAACCATTGGCTTTATAGTCAGTTTTATTTACTAAATGCTCACGCACCATAAGTGTAAACACAGCATCACCAAGATAAGCCAACGTCAAAGCATTTTTTTGAAAAACTGAATCAACAGAATAATTGTTCATAGCAAAATAATAACACAAACACGCAAATTTGTAAAGAAGAAACAACTTTTATACTTATATTTAAATTATATTATTTTTAATAGATAAAAACTTTAAATGGAACTTTAAGTGTAAATAACATTTAATTTTATCAATTTTTTATAACAACTTTATCAATAACTGGTTAAATTAATTTGCTTTAATTTTTGTCAAACACTACAATATGTAGCAAATAATCGCCATATATTGGAAAATAGTTCAAAAAAATGCGCTAAAACACATAAGACATGTCAAAAATATGCCAAAATGTTTTGACAAAATCTTTATTTTTTTTTAAAATTACAATAGTTAGCATAAAACTTTTTATTAGTATCTGCTTTTTTATACGGTTTTTGTTAAAATATTGTTTGTAAAAAACTTGAAAGTTTTAGGAGAGTTTATGGACTTCATCAAGAAGATGAGAAAACGTGAATTTATTGAAATGAGCATTAAAACTGTTATTGCTGTTTTTGCTTGTTTTGTTGCCGTTGTGCTTATGTGTGGCATGATTTACTCTATTGGTATTAAATCATATATGAAATATGGCAAAGGTTCTATTTCAACTTCAACAGAAACAATTGCCTATTGCATAGAAGTTAAAGAAGACCAATATTTTATTTTGTATTACAATCCACAAAGTGAAGGCTCAACTTTAACAGCAAACGCCATTACTGATTCAAACCTTAAAACAAAAGCTGAATGTGAAGCACTTACAAGTGTTAAAGAAATTGTTTTTGGCGCACCAAAAGCAAACATCATTTTACATGAATTTGTTGAAGGTTGGCACATCGCAATTGTTGCAGTTATAGTTGCTGGTGTTCTTGGCTATTTTGTTTATAGATTTATCAAACTTGGTTTAGATTATAAAAAGGTTGTTGATAAGTTTGAAAGAACTGGCGAAATTGAAATTCAAAACGCCTAGTGATATCATAAATTAAAAAAGGCATCTTATTGATGCTTTTTTGTTGCGGTTAACAAAATTTAAATTTTATTTTTTATTAATTTCTGTTTATCTTTGATTTTATAATCGTGCCATTCTTTTAACCTTGGCCAACCTAAAAATTTAATTTATTTTGCTTTTGTGCGATTATCTATTATTTCAACTTTTGCTTGTTTTATCAGTGGCAAATAATCTTCCCACATATATTCACGTATAGGTATAGGTCTGCTGTTATCAAAATAAAGCACCATTGCAGGGTATATATGGTGATAGCGGTCAAATATTGTTACACCAAGCAAATGATTTGCTTTAATTAAATTTTTTGCTTTCGCGTGGTAATTAAAATAACTCATAATCTATTATGAGTAAAATATTTATTTTAATTACCCTTGCCGCTTCTTCGCACTTTCTTTTATGCAAGCTAATTAAAATTTATTAGTCATAATTTATGCGTATCTTTTATCAAATTTAATAGCTCTCACTGCCAGTGCAATCTTCTTTTGCAAGGTAATAAAAAAGCACAATGTTTTAGTTGTGCTTTTTATTGACAAATTTAAAATGTTGGTTTCGCTAGCATAGTTTTAAAATAGTTTTTACACAAGTTCGCCAGTGTTAATTGAATATATGTACATATGCTCAACTGGTTTATTGAACGCTTTTTCAACTGCCATTTTATACAATCTCAATTGCTCGGCATATTTTTGCTTTAAAACTGATGCTTTTAAATTTGAAAATTTGTAGTCCACAATAACAAAATAGTCTTCAAATTCAACAAGCATATCAAGCACGCCTTGCACCAAAACATTATCTGTAACTGACGAATTTGAAACAATTTGATTATACGGCATATTCATCATAAAGTCAGCTTCTTTACGGATTTGTTTTGCACCAACAACAATTTTTGAAAGCACATTGTGTGCTAATTTAATTTTATCATAATCAACATCTTTAAAATCTGTGTTTTTATTATATGCGGTGGTTAAATCAAGCAGTTCAAGTGCTTTATGATAATGTGTGCCAACAAGTGCTTTATCTTCGGTTGTAAGATATTGTGTTTGTGGTGTTAAATAAGCCTTTGTGTCAAAATGTTGTTGTTCACTTTGTTTTGTGTTAAGCCCCGTAACTGAATTTTTGATTGAAATGTTAAATTTTGTTGCGTTTTCATATTCAAAATCTGGTTTTATAAACTCAATTTCAGGGGTTGGCTCTGCAATCGAAACAGTGTTGCTTTCAATCTCATCACGGAAAACAAATTTGCAAAGTTCAAAATCGGTTCTGCCAGCTAAAAGGGCTGATTGATAGCAAGATAAAATCATGTTTAGATAACTTGTTTTTTTGATTTTTTCATTAAGCGATTTTGGTGAATATGTGCCAGTTATTATAAGTTTATTTTTTGCCCTTGTTAGAGCGACATAAAGCAAGCGTAATTCTTCTTTATATGCTTTTGCAGAGTTGGCAACTTTAATTGCAAATTTGGGCAAACTGAAAGCCTTTTTGCGGGTGGCAAAATCATAATAATTCATGCCAAGGCCAATATCTGCGTTAAATGAAATATCATCATGGTCGCGCAAATATGTGAATGTTCTGTTTGCGCTAAACAATATCACAACAGGGTATTCAAGCCCTTTGCTTTTGTGAATTGTTTCAAAGGTTACGCTATCTTCCTTATCCATATCTAAATAGTCGTTGCCACGGCTTACATTTGCTTCTATAACCGTTACAAAATCTGCCAAGCTTAGCGAATTTTCAACACCTAAGTTGGAAACAAATTGTTCAATCAATTTAACTTCCTTTTCGCCAAAGCGTGTGGCTTGAAGATAGTTTTTAACCTGCATTTCATTCAAAATATAATTGATAAGTTGGTTGTTTGTGCTGACATAAGATTGCAAACGTATTTTATTTAATTTTTCAAAACCAAGTGCAATTTGTTGGTTTGTTTGATTTTCTAGCAAATCGTCAATTAAGCTTTGCTCACGTTTACGGATTGACATAATATCATCAAGTTGCAAATCGGTTAAAGATAAAAATGCTGCTAAATAATCAACATCATCGGCAGTGTTATTCACGCATTTTAAAATTGACAATAAAAGTTTGATACCCTCACTTGTGTTTGTTTGCAATTTATTGTTAAGATTTACTGGAATGTTGCATTGCCTTAAAACGTCAACAAGAATATCAAAACCTTCATCGTTTGTGGAACGTATCAAAATTGCAATATCTTTATATGTTAAAGGACGATTTTGTTTAAGGTTTGCATCATAAAATTGCTTACCTATAAGGTCTTTTGTGATAAGTTCAGCAACACAAGCCGCCTCATATACTTTAGGGTCAGCAAATTGTTCAGTATTTGTGTCATTTTTAACGCTATAAACACCTTCGGCTGTTGGTTTAGGCTGGTCGTTGCTTACAAGCAAAATGGTTGGTTTATCATCAATGATATCGGTGCGGCGCGGATCAATTTGTGCTGTGTTTTTATAGTCTATATCAGCGGTATGAACTGTCATCAATGGAACAAAAATCTGGTTGATAAAATTTAATATTATTGGATTGCTGCGATAGTTGATATTCATATCAAACGCGCTGCCTATTGATTGGTCTTGTTTGAAACTATTGTACTTTTGCAAAAACCATTCAGGGCTTGAACCTCGGAAACCATAAATTGATTGTTTAACATCACCAACAGTAAACACTTTTGTATCTTTGCCTGTGATTTGTTCCATTATATTATCTTGCAATGGATTAACATCTTGATATTCATCAATAAAAATGTATTTGTACCTTTGCTGCAAGTCTGCCCTTACGCGGTCTATAGACAAAAGCTCCAACATTTTGCGCGACATATCATTAAAGTCCATCAAATTGTTTTTTGCTTTGATACTTTCATAGTTCTGCATAAACAACTCAAGCAAATCACAAACATAGCCAAAATATTCGGCAATCTGCTCATTATGTAGGTCATAATTTTCATCAATACCACTTGATTTTAACTTTTCAACATCTTTTTTAAAATCTTTAATTTCATTGTTTAAATCAACCAAATTTTGATATTCTTTGGTTTGTTTTGAAGTAAAAGTTACCAAATTAATGTTGTTTATAGCAATAAGATTGGCTTTAAGTGTTAATGCC
>CAKVCF010000062.1 GCA_934725795.1 uncultured Clostridia bacterium
TAGCAACAAAAAAACGTGTAGAGATTATGCAATACACCACACTTGAAGAAATTGAAAATGTTATTTCTCTTTTACCAGACTAACAATAAAATTCAATATTAAAAAAGTTAAATTAAACACACTTTGCACGCTTTTTTAATTTAACATTTAACTTTATTTTTGAAATAATGATAACAGCAATCAAATAGTAAAATAACACAATGATAAAATTAAAATTTATTGATAATTCAACTGTAAATAATTATGATGTCAGTCAAATCGGCTGTGTATATTTTTTAAATCGTTATAATGAATACAAGCAAATCCAAAACAAAATTAATGTTTATTGTGAATATATTTTACTTAAAAGTTTATTAAAACCTATGAATATTGATTTAGATAAACTAGACATAATAAAAACAGCACAAGGAAAACCAATTTTTGAAAACATTAATTTATTTTTCAGCATCTCGCATAGTAAAAACATTGTTGCTGTTGCAATTTCAAATAGACCTATCGGCATTGATATTCAAACAATCAGCCCCTATAATGAAAAAATTGCGCGCAGATATTTTAACAAAACCGAATTTGCAGCAATTGAAAAATCAAATCACAAAGACGATTTATTCACAAAATATTGGACAAAATATGAGAGCCAAATAAAACTTTTTGGCTCACGCAAAACAATGCTAGAAAATGATAAAAAATCAAACTCAAAATTTAAAACCATAACAGATTTAAATAGCACAAAATACAGCCTTTGCATTGCCACATCAAAACATATTTCACTTGACAATCCTACCACTCTATGATAACATATAAGCGTTTTAAAAAGTTTTTACCATCAAAGTTTCAGCTATCAATGCAACGAATTTAAAACAAGTAAAACAACATATGTTCTCGTAGTAAAACGGATATTACGGAGCCCTCCTAAGGCTTTGTTGTGGGTTCGATTCCCGCCGAGAACACCAAACAAAAAAACGGCCGTTATAGCCGTTTTTTTTACATAGTTATACTTTTAAAGTTAAACAAATTGAATTATAATTGAAAATGAATTCAAATTTTAATTTATTCTGCTGATTTTTGTTTATGCTTTTTTACAACAACTATGATTGTGATAACCATTGCAAAGCCTAATACAAAAGTTATTGTTAAAATTGGAACAATATATTTCTTTGCCGTGTGAACAGCTTGCAATGTTGTATCGCCATTGATTGTTATTGTGTTTCCTGTTAATTTTTCACCATTGTTTGTCCAGTATGAAACTGTGTCATTGTACAAGGATGTTAAATCAATTTCAGCACCATATTCAAAATAGCCTGAGTAAACCACTTTATTTTTATTTTTAAGTGTAAGCAAGAAAAGTTGTTCATAAACTGCGGTATAAGTTGTGTTAGAAACTGCCGCAACTTGGTCTTGGAATGAATAAACTGCATTAATATTGCCCCATGCAATTAACTTTTTATCTTGGCCTAAATTTATTTTTTCACCTTTTGGAAGGCTGAACATTGTGTAAGGAATATAATAAATGGTTTCAATTGTTGTGCCATAATCATAATCAATTTTAACTTTATCTTCTAATTTTGCGGTAAGAGTTATATTTGATTGCAAAACTATTTGGCTGTTAAAAGCATATTCATTGCCACGTTCATCAACAAAATTAATTGCATACTGTGTTGGTAAAAGGTCATAATCAAGCGTTACAATTTCACCATATTTATAAGTTTTTGTCTGTTGCAAATCTCCAAGATTTAAAATCAAATTTATTGGACTTGCTTTACCTATAATTGTGTTTGCTACCAATTCAGCATTTATGTTTGATGTTGACAAATTAATTTGCTCACAATTTGCGTTTGTTAACTCAAAGTTATTTGCCTTTAAGATGCAAATATCGTCAGCAAAATCTAGTAAATTGAAAACACAATTTGTTAAGTTTGTAAACACACCACCATCAAGCACCAATTCACTGCCAAATTTAATGCTGATTTGCGCTTGGATGTTTGTACCAGCATTGACTGTGGTTTTTCCGCCAAGCAAACTGATTTCAGCGCTTTGTTCATCACTGCCAACAATCGCATTTTTAAGTGTTAAATTGCCTGATACAATTACAAAATCATTACCTGATAATGCACTGTTATTTTGAACGATTGAGCTTTCAATAATAAGTTGTCTAACGGCAACTGTGGTTGAATAATATATTCCACCAGCCTGCTTTGTTGCTGTGTTGTTGCTAATTTGCGTAAGTTTGATGTTTGTATAACCATCAATATGCAATCCAGCACCAATTTCAGCAGTATTTTGTGTGATTATGCAGTTATTTGTATTTAAAATGCCACCTGCATAATTCTTGATTGTTCCATTTTGAGATGTGTTGTTCCTTATTTCACAACTATTTAATGTTATATTGCATTTAAATGCCAAAGCGCCATCTTTTGTTGCCAAATTATTTGAAATTGTTGTGGTTGAAATTGTTGCACTAGCACTTGCAAAATCGCCATAAACAGCACTTCCATTTTGTGCCTTGTTGTTTGTTATTTTGCAGTTTTCAAATGTTGAATTTTTTGAATTGTTAAGCAATATTATTGCTCCACCATTGCCTGTTGTTATATTATTAGTAAACACAACATATTGTGCTTTAACCGTACCAGCGGTAGTTATCAATGTACCATTTTGGTTAAAGCTATTACCATCAAGAATTAACCAATTATCGCTGCTGCCTTTAATGTTGAATGTAACACCAGAGGACACTGAAATTAAATTTCCAGCTTCTATTTTTGAAATTGTTATGTTACCTTCAACCCCTTCTGCAATGGCAAAAGTTAGATTTTTATCTATTGTTAAATTCACGCTTGAACAACTTTTCAATAACAAAATTGTATCACCAGATTGAGCCGCAGAAATCGCTTCAAGCAAAGAATTATATACAGTTTCACCGATTTTACAAACCGCTTGGCTGCTTGTTTGCGGTTGCATTGCCGTGCTTAAACTTGAACTGCTGAAAGTGTTATCAACTGCAACAACTTTATAACTTGGTGTGTAGCCATCTTGATAACTTGTTGTATCTGTAAATGCATTAGTATAACTGAAACCTATTTGCTTATAGCCATTTGTTTCATCACCCTGCCAAATTTCGTAACCTAAATGATTTTCGTTGTTTGTGTGATTGATGAATATATTATAGCCGTTTGCTGTTTTGCTTACGCTTTGTATGCTTGCCACTGTGGAAGAAGAGTAAATTGGTGTTGTATTTGTGTTGTGATATGCTGTGGCGGTTTGATACCACAATTTTGGCTGCTTTGTATTGTCCACTATTCCGTTTGATGTTGCCAATGCCATAAGGTCATTAAAAGTTTGGCTTGCGTTGGCAATTTTGAAAACGGGGTCAGTTTCCAAATCATTTGTAAGCGAATAGCCCCAACGGTCAAAATAATAACTCATATCTATGCCTGTAACCAAAGAAGAAAACAAAACTTGTTTTTCTGTTCTGCCAAGGCTGACTATTTGTGTTTGGATTGTGCTATCTAATGCCAAAAATTGCTTTAAAGTTGCATTTGTGCCACGATAACAATTCTCCAGATTTGCCCAATAGCCTTTTTGCCAGCACTCTATATACCACCAAATCAAAAAGTTATAACGGTTGCTGTTAAAATAAGGTGTTGCATCATAAATCATATCGTTTGAAAGTGTGGTTGTTGTGTTTGCAAACTCTCCGCGTGAGTTGAGTTTTTCAATAACTGTTTCATTATACTTTGCAAACATATTGTTTGTTGTTTCACCAATTGTGCGATTTGGATTGTCCATCATATGGCCTATTTCATGTGGAATGCCCCATCCAAAACCTGAACCAGTGATTAAACTGCTTTGCCAACTATAATATACACCGATGTGTTCCGTATACGCGTAAGCAGCTGCCCCTGTCCATGGTTGCACAACCCTAATATTTACATTGGCATGCAAGTTGCGTTCATCAAAAAGTGGATTTGTTTTATATTGTGTTATGCCGTCAAATTCAAGCAGTTGATCCATAAAATTATTCCAGTTTGTGATTGCTTGTTTTGGATTAAAGTTGGAATAAATTTCGTTTGCCTTTGTTGCGGTTACTGTTAAAATTGCATGGTCAGTTACAATCTCTGTTATATCAATAACTTCGCTTGGATTTGCTTGCACTTTCTTTACGTATTCATTAAGCTGCAATTTATAAGCTTTAACATCTGTTGAATCCGTCAACACTGGATACAAATCGCCGCCTTCTATATACACCTTTACATTTTGGCTTTGTTCAAAAGACGAATAAGGATTACAAATATAAATTGGTCCTCCAAGTGGCACATCAATAGTATAATTTGCGTTTTTAAAGTTTGGCACTGTGAATGTGTTTTTGCCCTGTTTTAATTGCAATTCACCACCAAGCCAGCCACTCCAATGACCAACGTGTTGTGAAAATCTTATTTTGGGCAATTGGTCGCTTGCTTCTGCTTCAACATACAC
>CAKVCF010000063.1 GCA_934725795.1 uncultured Clostridia bacterium
TGAAGATGAAAGCTACAGCCAACTTGCACGTGATATATTTAAAAAGATTGAAGAAAAAGATAGTGAAATTTACCCTATTTACCAAAAAATTGTAGATATAGCTTTAAAAGATAGTGAACGTATGTTCAAATTGCTTGGTGTTGAGTTTGATGACAATCGCGGTGAAAACTATTACAATCAATTTGTGCCAGAAGTTGTTAAAAAACTTACAAATGCTGGTTTGCTTGTTGAAAGCCAAGGTGCAAAAATTGTGGATTTATCTGCATACGATATGGCTCCAAGTGTGATTATTAAAAACGATGGCACTTCTCTATATGCTAGCCGCGACCTTGCTGCTGTTATGCATAGATACAATGATTACCATTTCGACCGCATATTCTATGTTACCGATGTGGCACAAAGTTTACACTTTAAACAATGGTTTAAAATCGTTGAATTGCTTGGTTTGGAATATGCCAGCAAATTAGAGCACGTTGCATATGGTAGATTTAGTTTACCAGACGGCAAAATCAGTTCTCGCCGTGGCAGACAAGCAGTTTTGGTTGACCTTATTGAATACGCACACAACAAAGCAGTTGAAATAATTAAAGACCGTAAATTTGAATTGGAAAGCCCAGAAGAAGTTGCAAACAAGGTTACAAGTGCGGTTTTAAATTATAGTGTGCTTAAAGTTGAACGTGTTAAAGATTGTGTGTTTGATGTGGAAAAGTCATTTTCATTTGACGGTGAAACTGCACCTTACATGCAATATACATTCACACGTTTAGAAAGTATTTTGCGTAAATACACTGAAACAAACTTAGACGCTGATTATTCTTGCTTTAATACTGATGCGTTTGAATTGGTTAAAATGATAAACAATTTCACTTCTACCCTTGCGTTGGCAATGGAAAAACGTGATACAAGCATTGTTGCTAAGCGTGTTATGGATTTGTGCAAAACATTTAATCATTTTTACACAACCACAAAAGTGCTTGATGGCAACGACAACACAACAAAAGCAAAAATCAATCTTGTTTCAAGCCTAAAAGAGTGCCTTGCTGTTGGATTTAATATAATCTGTATCAGCACAATGAAAGAAATGTAATTTGTTTATTAAATTGCCGCCATAAAAAATTAATTTAATTACAAAAAAACACATCAAAAGATGTGTTTTTTATTTTGTTTAAAATTAAATCAGCACACTTAGATTTGCTCTACTTTTACAAATTTTTTAATATCTTATTAATTTTATTTACAGCAAATAAAATTTAACTTAATTAGATTTAAAATGATAAAATTATGAAATTTCTTTAAATTCGGTTGAAGTTACTGTGTGTGCACCTGAATTAAGGTTAGATTCGCCATTACGTGTGTATGTGATAACAATTTTATCACCAGAACGTACAGTTAACAACAAATCGCCAAGTTCAAACGAACGATTGATGACATAAATCTTATCATTGATTGTAAGGTGAGTTATAATGTCCCCTTGTTTAAGACCTATTTCATATGCGATAGTATTTGCTTTTGGTGATTCGGTAACCGCAATTTCATCCACAATGGAAAGTGAACCATTAACATTATAAATTTGTTTAGAGTTTTGTGTTTTATATGTTATGCCAAGTTGAAGTTTTAACACATTGCTAAAACTATTTTGTTCTGCGTAATAATGCATAATATTATCTGCAACTTTTGTTACATTATCATAAGGTAAAGCATAAGACATACCTTCAATTGGTGTTTTATCACTTGCGTAAACAAGTTTTGCATTTGCTATGCCAACAAGTTCACCATTTTGATTGTACACTCCGCCACCTGAGTTGCCGCCATTGATTGCTGTGTCCATGCGAAGCACGCGGAAATTAATATCTGAGTTGCCGTCAGCGGCTGTGATTTCAACAGTTTCGCTTTCAACTGAAACAATGCCTTTTGTTACACTTATGCCTTCGCCCTCAGGATTACCAATTGCATAAATTGTTTCACTAACTGAATAGCCTGTTGCAACATCTACTGCGCGTGTGTTGGCATTGTTTGCAATCAAATCTGCCGTATTTGCCCTTAACACTGCAATATCAAAGTTCATTGAGCCACCGATATATGAACATTTAACGGCAGCACCACCTATAACATAATCTTTATCAACAAGTTGAATTGAAACATCAACACCATATTGATAAATATACACTTCTTCTGGATAGCCTGTGCTGTTTAAACTGCTGCCATCATACAAGACATGATAGTTGGTAATAATGTAACTATACTCATTATCCATTTTGTAAATCACACCAGCACCACACAAAATTTCGGATTCATAATAAGGATATGAATGGCTGTTAACTGGAAATTTTGCATAGACGCTGACTGCTGATTGCATAGCTTTACCAACACCAGCCTCAGCAGTTATTTCATTTGCACTACCGTTGACTAAATCGGTTAAAAATTTTTGATAGCCTGTTAAATCGTCAGTGTAATACCCTTTTGTTACACCAAGCTGAAAAAGTGCTTCAACATCAATGCTTTGCCCATCCTTACCGTTTTGAACAGTTATACTGCTGGTTGTGCCATTTGAATAATAAATTGTGTAAACAGTGCCAGCTTCTGTTGTGTTGGTTTTTTGAATATCAATCACTGTTGGTGTGCCACATGCTGTAAAAATAAACATTGCTGGCAACACTAATAAAATTAAAGCCAAGGATTTAAAAAATTTTTTCATATTTCACCTTTGTTTATTATACCACAATACAATTTAAATTATAGCGTTTTAAATTGACGTTTAAAAAAAATTGTTGAATTTTGGCTTATTTTGCCTTTCATTTTTAACTATTTATCTATTTATATGGCTCTTATAACAACACAAGCACTAAATGCAGCCTTAAATTGTTGAAAATTTTATCAAATTGTGCTAGTCTTTGTAGGATTAATGTTTAAACATATTAAGGACAAAATATGAAAAACAAAGATTTATCACAAATTAAAGATTTATCAAACATTGAAGACGATGATGATATCTCTCACGTAGGACACCGCAAACGTATGACCGAAAAGATTAAAAAGTATGGTGTGAAAAGTTTAGAAGCACATGAAGTGCTTGAATATCTTTTATGGTTTACTATTCCAAGAAGAGATACAAATCCGCTTGGTCATAAATTGCTTAAAAAATTTGGCAGTTTTGCAAATGTTCTTAACGCAGATCCAAAAGCCTTGCAGAGTGTTAAAGGCATTGGTGAACGCACTGCTTTGTTTTTGACAAGTTTACCTGCCGTGTTTGATATTTATAAAGAAAGTGCAGGCACAGGCAAGTTGGATGTTTTAAACGATGTTGCCAGTTGCGTAAGATTTTTTAGAAGCAGATTTGAAATACATAAAAAAGAAGACCTTTACATCTTCTGCTTAAATGGTAAAAATAAAGTTGTTAAATATGAGCAAATTGAAGGCGAAAGTGATTTATCAATAAATGTTGATGCAAAGTTTTTCACCGACTATATTAATGATGAAAATACAGCAAGTGTGCTTATTTGCCACACTCATCCACTTGGTGAAGCAAAACCAAGCAATGAAGATTTAGCAACAACGGAAAGATTGATGCGTATTTGCAATGTTATGCACAAAACTTTGCTTGACCACATTATTTTTAATGAGAAAGATCACTTCTCAATGGGTGCAAACCATATTTTAGAATGTATCAGGCTTTCAGTTTCTTTTGATATGGCACCAATGCAAGATAAAATGTTAAAAAGCAGAAACTTTACACCATTTTCTTATCTAGATAACAGTGATGAGGCTAAAATTGAAATGTCGACTTGGAAAAAGCGTTATAAAGACCTTTTGGCACTTAAAACCTTGCAAGACAAATGCAATAAAATTGAAAATGAAACAGATGATAGAAACCAGTAAAATAAAAAACAATAAGTTTTACAATTTAAATTTAAATAAATCATTTTACACCATAGATTAAACAATTAATTCAAGCATAAAAAGCAATCTAGTTTTAATTGTTAGATATAAAAAATGGCATAAAAAAACACCTTGCGGTGTTTTTTTGTTACGCCAAAACAACTGGCTTTTTAGCAATACAAATGCTAACAATATCGACAATCCAAAGGATTGCCCAACCAAGCAACAACCAAAGAATACCACCAAGTAAGATACCTGTTTTGCCTTTTACTGCACCTTTAACGATACGGTAAATGCCCCAGATAATATCAAGGCCTGGTAATGCAAAGATGATTTTTGCCCAAAGTGGTAATTTATCCATCCAATTAACAAATGCCATAAAATCCTCCTATCTTTCTTTCATTATAGTAAATATATTCACCAAAAGCAAACTTTTTACATTTATTTGGCGTAAATTTTAGGTTTTTTTGGACTTTAAATGGATTGATTGTTTTCTTTTGTTAGTTCAGTTAAATCCATAATTGCAAAACCTGTGTTTGTTTTGCCAGTGCAACAA
>CAKVCF010000064.1 GCA_934725795.1 uncultured Clostridia bacterium
ACGCTTTTTTTAGTCCAATTTCGCCAACAAAAACAGGAATATTGTTTGATAAAAGCAAAGCACGCAAATGTTTAAAATAGTCAATATAAACTTCTTTATCAATAGTTTTGCCATAAAAATGCACGTCGACAATGATATTGTTATCGTTTGGTAGTGCAAAATTTCTTAATGCGTGTTTGTGGAATTGTGCTCCGTAAGGTGCAATCATAAGACATCTATCTTTGTTTTTATCGCCAGATGCTCTAACAGTTTTAACAAATAATTCACACAATTCGTTAACCCGTTGATAACCTAAATCATTGCCAATCCAATCTTCATTGTTGTTAGAAATGTTTATTAATTCGTTCATACCTTCGAAAATCAGGTTGTGATTGTAATTTTTAAACTCAATGCAAATCTGCTGCCAAAGGTTAATATATTCATGTTTAACTTCTTCAAATTCTATTTCGCTAGATGTTATGCTTAACCAATTTTTGTCGTCATGGTGCATATCAATTATAACCACATAATCTAATGCAAGGGCATAGTCAACAATTTGTTTTAGCTTTGCAAAAATATCTTTGTTTATTAAATAATCCTTGCCGTTATATTCAACAAAGTTGCACCAGGTTACAGGTATTCTTAAACAATTAACACCAACATTATTTAAATTGTCCAAACATTTTAAATTAAATTTTGGATTATGCCACAAGCCAACAACTTGGTCTACGGTTTTGTTACCAGACATTTTTGTTGAAATGCCACCACTGTGGCAATCAAAATAGTTGCCTAAATTCCAGCCAAAATTTATTTTATTTAAAATATCATTTGATTGTTTACTCATGTGATAATATTAAAGCATTTTTAACTTTTTTGTCAATTTAATACACTTATTTGATGTAATAAGTAATATTTGCGTGCGTGTAAGTATTTAATAAAATATAAAATATTTTGTAACACTTTTTTATAAACTTTTTGCATAAAAGGGTTGACTTTTGAGATAAATTAAAATATAATAATTAAGAATTCAATCAATGCCAATGCTTCGTTCATTGGAAATCGGCGGTAACGCCACGCGGATTGAATTTTTTTTATTGCCATTTATTGCTTTTTAAATATTTCTTATTTGCAGTTCTTATGGCTTTATAATCTTTTTTATGTAATTTCCATTGACCTTTTGGTTGGTCTTTTAAATATGTATCATTTTCCCATACTGGTACGCTAAACCTAGATTTGCGTTTATCAAATTTTGAACGATTTGGGTTTTTATACATTTCCCTAGTTGGTTGTCCATAAAAATTATTTGAATGAGTGATTATATTGATTTTTGATTTGTGACCATGTTTGGCACTAACATATGCGGTATGAAATTCACCATCATTACGCCTAACATTTGGGTTTGTGTCGTATCTAAACTCATTTTTACGTAAATATTTTTTACTCAATGTCATCTCCCTTTAAAGATTTACTAGTAATATCTGCGAACAGATGACGCCCTAGTAGTGCGTTTGCGTGCATTCCTTGCACCGCATTTACAACCGCTTGCGAAAATTTGTTTTTCTCGCTTGCTCAATTTTCTCGCCACAGCAATTCCCCCTTTTACAAAAAATATCGTGATAGCGAATTAACTACACGATATTAGGGCAGAAACATATTTAGGTTGTAGTCTTTTTAATTCAACTATCAACCAGATTATAAAAAAACATAAAATATAAAATATTTTGTAACAATCTGTTGACATAAGTATATTTATATGATATTATAAAAATCTACTGTCGTTTTGCTCAACAATGATGGATAATTGAGAGGAATGATGAAAATTTTTTGATTTTAGTTAAAATAAATACCAAAACTTTACTTTTTGGTATTTTTTTGCTGGTCATTTAAAGGAGGTGAAAATGGCAAAAATCATAAAATTTCAAAACGTGTGTAAAGAATTTAAAATTTCCACACGTAAAAAAGGAGTGCTGGGTGCAATCAAGGCATTGTTCAAGCCTGAAAAAAAGATTGTTAAAGCACTTAACGATGTCAGTTTTGAAATTGAACAGGGCGATATAGTTGGATATATTGGTCCAAATGGTGCAGGCAAAAGCACTACCATCAAAATTATGAGTGGTATTTTAACACCAACGTCTGGACAATGTTCAATTTTAGGCTACACACCTTGGAAAGACAGGCAGAAATATGTTAAACACATTGGTGTTGTGTTCGGTCAGCGTTCTCAACTATGGTGGGACGTGCCAGTAGCGGACAGCTTTGACTTGCTTAAAGACATTTACAAAATTCCGCAAAAAGAATACGAAGAAACACTTGCCTTGCTTACCAAGACTTTGCATCTTGACGAAATTTTAAACCGCCCTTTAAGGCAACTTTCACTTGGGCAAAAAATGAAATGTGAACTTGCTGGGGCATTGCTTCACCGACCACAAATTTTGTTTTTGGACGAGCCTACCATCGGGCTTGACGCCGTAACAAAACTTGCTGTGCGTGATTTTGTTAAATACATAAACAAAGAGTGGGGCACAACCGTTATTTTAACCACTCACGATATGAGCGATATTGATGCGCTTACAAACAAAATCATTTTGATAGGTCGCGGTCAAATTTTATACAATGGCAGTTTTAATGCAATCAAAGAAAAATATGGCAACATTAAAACCATTGATGTTGAATTTGCCAAAGAGTATGAAAATGTTGAATTTGAAGGCTACACTGTGGTTAGCCACAACAAAAACACCGCCACCTTCCGCAACTTGCCAGAAACTCACTTCAACACAAAGGACTTTGTTAACGCCATAAGCAAAAAATATGAAGTGGTGGATTTCTCTGTTAAATCAGTCAGTGTGGACGAAATCCTTGCCCGCTTGTACACTGATTTGAACCTTTAAGGCGGTGGCTATGCGTTCATACTTAGGAATATTTAAAATGACCTTTAAAGGTGAATTGCAATACCGTGCAAAAGCCCTTTCTGGTGTGGCAACACAATTCTTTTGGGGCTTAATGTATGTTTATCTTTACACTGCATTTATGGGCGGCAAAGTGATTGACGGCTTTTCAATTCCGCAAATGGCAACCTATGTCTGGCTGGGACAAGCAATGTTTGCAATGCGATATTTAGGCTTACCAAAACACTCTGCGCGTGATATTGAAACTGGCAATGTGTGTTATAAATATGTGCGTCCAATTTCGCTTTATGACCAATGGTACGCTGAATATCTTGGTGAAAAAGTTTCAGCCACTATGCTAAGATGCTTGCCGATTTTGATTATTACACTATTCTTGCCAAGCAGTGTTGGTATGTCGCTTCCTGTTAACTTTCCTGCATTTTTGCTTTTCTTGGTTGGTATTACCATCGGCTTTGCAATGAGCGTGGCATTTTCAATGTTTGCGGTTTACTTTTCATTTATCACAATGTCTGGCAAAGGTGCACAAGCTGTTGTGAGTGTTATTGTTGGCTTGTTTAGCGGCACACTTGTGCCTATTCCACTTATGCCAGCAGGTCTTCAAAAAGTTTTAAACTATTTGCCTTTTAGATATATTTCGGATTTACCTTTTAGAATTTATATCGGCAACGTTGGTTTAAGGGAAGGTGTAATTGCACTTACCATCGGCGTGCTTTGGCTTGCGGGCTTGATTTTGCTTGGCAAACTGCTTATCAAATCTGCTTCTCGCCGAGTTGTGGTGCAAGGGGGTTAATATGAAAATGTATAGTAAATATTTTAAAATGCATTTTAAATCTTCAATGCAATATAGACTTAGCACTTTCTTGCTTGCAATTTCACAAGCAGCAATCACGGCTGGTGAAGTGTTGGCGGTTTGGTTATTGTTTAAAAACTTTAACACTGTTGGCGGCTGGGGCTTTTATGAATCTATGTTAATGTTTGGCATTGTAACAACTGTGTTTTCGTTTAACGAAACTTTTGCACGTGGTTATGACGACTTTCCAAACATTATTAGAAATGGTGAACTTGACAGATATTTGGTTAGACCTGTAAACATATATTTCCAAATCTTCACCGCCAAAATTGAGTTTGTTAAGTTTGGTCGTGTTGTGCTTGGTTTGATTTTATCTGTTATTGCAATTATAAAACTCCACATAAAATGGACGATACTTAAAGTTCTTGTGCTTTTAAGCACTTACCTTTGCGGTATTTTGGTTATGCTTGGCATTTTGTTTATTGCTGCTGGTATTAGTGTATTCACTGTGGAAAACTTAGAATTTGTAAATATTATCACTGATGGTTCTAAAGAATTTTCACACTATCCAATCAATATCTATAAAAAGTGGTTGCGCAACATTTTCACTTTCATTATTCCACTTGCGTGCTTTAACTATTTGCCTATGTCTTACTTGCTTGGCACTGGCAGTGTGCCTATGTGGCTTTGCGGGGTAGCACC
>CAKVCF010000065.1 GCA_934725795.1 uncultured Clostridia bacterium
GATTTGAGGAGGGGAGTAAGCCAGGGACAAAAAATTAATATTTTGCGATGCGTCTAGCGTGTCTGCCGCCTTCAAATTCGCTGGTTAAAAATACTTTGATAATTTTAATCATTGCACGTGTGCTTAAAAGACGTGCTCCCATAGTAAGGACATTTGCATCTTCGTCCTTGCGTGCGAGATATGCAATTGCTTGGTCGTAGGCATTTACCGCACGAATACCTTTTTGTCTGTTTGCAACAATGTTTGCACCTACACCAGAGCCGCAAAGGAAAATGCCGCAGTTGTCTGGATTTTTTAACACTTCTTGTGTGGCAGGAGCGATAAGGTCAGGGTAGTCGTCTTCTTTGTCAAATGTTGCGGGACCCATATATTTGTATTCAATTTTTTTATTGTCAAAAAATTTCATGAGTTTTTGCATTGCTTCATAGCCAGCGTGGTCGCAAGATAAAATAATCATAAACTTTCCTTTTACAATGATTGCAATTTAAAATTTTTTTTGGCATAAAAATTAAAAGCAGATAAATAAAGTTTTATTTTAAATATTAATCATTAAAATATTTTAATTAATATTATTTTACTTAAAAATATTTAAAAAATCTAGCAAAATATATAATTTTTAAAAATTAATACAATATTTTTTATTTTTTATTGATTGAATAAATAGTTTTTATTTTGATTTGTTTTTCATTTACCATTTTTTAATTCGCTATTATGTGAAGTTTGAATTTTGCTTTTTAATCTACAATGTTAAAAATGTAATTTACTGTTTGCTGTCAACGATGTAAAGTTTCTATTTACAAAGTTTGATTTTTGTGTTAGAATATTTAGTATGAAAAGAGCAAATAAAAAATGTCCAAGATGTGATTTAAAGATGCCTGCTCAGGCAAGAATCTGCCCTGGGTGTGGGCTTAACTATGATAAATTTGAAATGGCAACAAATCGTGCTGGGAAAATAGCATTACAAGAAGGGCGAAAGGATGACGTGGTTATGCGTAAAGGATGCCCTGCGGATGTTAACAAAACAAAACTATTATTATTAACAATCTTTTTAGGTTTTGTTGGTGCACATAACTATTATGTTGGAAGATATGGCCGAGGTGCTTTTTTTACAATCTTCTTTTTATTCGGGCTGGCAAATGCTGTGCTTACAACAATTTATAAATCGGCACTATCAGGTGCGTTTTATGAAATCTTAACAATACTTAGTTTGGTTTGGGGCGCTGTGTTGTTAACTTGGTTGTTTGATATAATAAATATTGCATTAAACAAATATAAAATTCCAGTAAGTTTGGATTTAAATTAATATTAGATTTATTTAATTAAAAAATTAATCGCAAAAATATAAAAAAATAAATAAAAAATAGGTTTTTATTATAAAAATCAGTATTTATTATTAAAAAATTAAAATAATAATAAAATTTTTATTAAAAAATAAATATTTAAAAAAGATAAATGTAAAATCAGGAGAGAAATTTATGCAAAATAAAACAGTGGTCGTGGGGCTTTCAGGCGGTGTTGATAGTTCAGTTGCGGCATACCTTTTAAAAAAACAAGGCTATAATGTTATTGGCCTTTTTATGCTTAATTGGGAAGAAAATGATGCTAATGGAAATTGCACTGCTGAACAAGATTTTGAAGATGTAAAGCGTGTGGCAAATAAAATTGGTATTCCGTATTATACCGTAAATTATGCAAAGGAATATAAAGATAGAGTTTTTAGTTATTTTTTGGACGAATATGAAAAGGGTTACACACCAAATCCTGATGTTATGTGTAATAAAGAAATTAAATTTGGTCCATTTTTAAAACATGCTATGGAGCTTGGTGCGGATTATATTGCAACTGGACATTATTGCAAAAGAGTTGATAGAGATGGTAAAGTGTATCTTTATAAATCACACGATAAAAATAAAGACCAAACTTACTTTTTAAATCAACTTAATCAATCTCAACTTGAAAAAACACTTTTCCCTTTGGCTGATATTGATAAAACTGAAGTTCGTGCCATAGCAAAAGAGTTAGGATTAAGCACTGCTGAAAAGAAAGATAGCACAGGTATTTGCTTTATTGGTGAACGTAATTTTAGGCAATTTTTAAAAACATTTTTGCCAGCACAACCAGGCGTTATTAAAGATTTGCAGGGCAATGTGGTTGGTAAACATGACGGCGTTATGTATTATACAATTGGTCAACGCAGAGGGCTTAATATTGGCGGTAAAAATGGTTACGAAGCAGATAGGTGGTTTGTCGTAAGCAAAGATGTTAAGACAAATACATTATATGTGAATTGTGGAGAGTGCGATGAAATGTTTAGCTCTGGTTGTGTGGTTACAGACTTCAATTGGATAACTGATACACCTACTGAAAATTTTGATTGCTTTGTTAAGCTAAGATATCGTCAGCCAGACCAAGCAGTTAAGGTTGAAATTGCTGATAAACATACATTAAGATTAAGTTTTGCTGAAAAACAACGTGCGGTAACGATTGGACAATTTGCAGTGTTGTATGGCGAAGATGGAATGTGCTATGGCGGCGGAAGAATAAACGAACTGATTAAATAATTAAACCGTTAATTGTATGCTAATTATATTTTGTTATAGCGCTTTTTAAATTGATTTATCTATTGTTGAAATTATACAAAATGATAATTTGTGTTTTAACACTTTCAACTTATGAGAGTTGTAAAACTCAATTAAAAAGCAAATAAATTAAAAAAAATATAAAAATTTACATAAAAATACCAAAAAAATAAGCAAAATTATTAAAAAAATTAATTTTTTGGTATTTTTTTATATTTTTTGAGTGGCTTTTTACTGAAAATTATAATAAACATAAATAAATTATACATTTAACATTTTTTGAAAAATATTTGTAAATATTTGTAAAAAGAACTCGATTGTGTTAAACTATGTTTAAACAATAGGGGTTTGAATGGTTTATAGGAAAAATAAATCCAAGTTATATTTCTCAACAATCATATTTGTGATTGTTGCTTTGTTTTCAGCTTCTCTTTTCAGCTTTGGTGTAAATTCACTTAAAGAAAAAACAAATGCGGCGGCTGGTTCGTATACTTATGTTTTCCATATGGATAGTTTGCATTGGAAAGGTGATTCAACCAAAACAATTAAAATGGTATATACATATCTTGTTGGTGATGGAACTAGAGTGTTTGCGTTTTCACCAAACGATCAGGCTTACAATATTATCAAACCATACAAATTTTTAGGTTGGGCGAACACTGAAAACGGAACAACTGTTACGTTTGAAGATGGATTTGAACTTTCGCGACCTAGTGCAACATTCCAAAAAAATTTAACATTCCATTACTATGCCGTTTGGAGAAAATTGCCTTACGATTCAAGCGTTACAACAGCAAACAATCCTGGCAAGATAAATAGTCCTGTTTCAACTGTTAATAGTAAAATATCAATCAAGTACACAGATATTGATACAGATGATGATGCAATTTATGGCGGCAATAAAGAAGTTAACATCACTTTAGGTGCAAAATTATATAAAGATACTTCCGATGATAGGGAATTAACTTTCTATAAAGATGAATTAGGTTGGGATATTTCACAAGAAGTTGGAACTTCAGGTAAAACGTGGTACTTAGCAAAAACAATGTTTATGAATGAGAGTAGTTATACTGTATACAATGACGGGTTGCCAGTACTTAGAAGTTTTGTTGTTTGGGAAACATTAAAATTTTCAATTAAATACAAACATACAAATGGTCAAACATACACTGTGGATGTTGGTAGTATCCAAATACCTCAAAGAGATGATACTTTCTATAATAATTGTGAATCTTGGATTACGTCTTCAAATAATGAAAATAGGAAAGATGGTGATTATTTTGGAATTAATATATATGGTTGGACTTTTGGTATAATCAATGCATCATCATCAGGAGCGACTGTGTCATATGATGATGGTGGAACGGGAGAATCGTTATCATCATTTATCACTGAAATACCAACATTAGAATACAATCAATATGCAAACACAATATATTTTTCTTATGAATGTGCACCTGAAGCGCAAATTGAAAATGTGTTTAAGAAAGCTTATGTAACTTTTGAACAACCTGAAAATGTAACAACAGGCAAAAATATTGGGGCATTTTGGGGAACTAAAAACGCAAGTAACATATTTGTGCCAGAAAAGAATAGCACTGGAACTGCAAAACCATTGAGTTTTACAGTTTATGATGGCACATCGTTAGAATATAAC
>CAKVCF010000066.1 GCA_934725795.1 uncultured Clostridia bacterium
AAGATACAATTTCATTTTCTTCATTGCCAATTTCACCGATTGTTGCACGGCAAACTGCCAAAACTTTTCTCATTTCACCACTTGGCAAACGAAGTGTAACATAAGCACCTTCTTTAGCCATAAGTTGTGCAGAACCACCAGCTGAACGAACCATTTGACCACCGCGGCCAGGTTGAAGTTCAATATTGTGGATTTTTGCACCAAGTGGAATATCTTTAAGTTCTAAGCAGTTACCTGGTTTGATTTCAGCACCAGTGCCGCTCATAACTTTATCGCCAACGCTTAAGCCACGTGGAGCGATGATAAATCTTTTTTCACCATCAGCATAAGTAAGCAATGCAATATATGCTGTACGGTTTGGGTCGTATTGGATGCTTTCAACGCGAGCAACGACACCATCTTTCTTTCTTTTAAAATCGATAACACGATATTTACGTCTGTTTTCGCCACCGATGTTTCTAACAGTGATTTTACCTTGAGCGTTACGACCACCAGTCTTTTTAACTGAAGTTAAAAGTGATTTAGGCGCAACTGCATCTTTAGTCAATTCTTCATAAGTCTTGTAACTAACGAAACGGCTACCTGCAGATGTTGGTTTTCTTGTTCTTATTGCCATACTATCTCCTTTTAGTTCAAGCTTTCGAAGAACGCGATAGGTTTGCTGTCAGCTTTTAAGAATACGATAGCTTTTTTGTAATCGCTTGTTCTACCAGTTACTTGACCACTTTTTGTGTTTCTAGTTTTAAGTTTGCCTGTGCAGTTAATTGTGTTAACACGTGCAACTTGCACTTCAAACAATTCTTCAACTGCTTTTTTGATTTCAATTTTGTTAGCAGATTTTGCTACTTTAAAGGTATAAACCTTGTTTGGAATACCAGCATATGACTTTTCTGTCATAATAGGTTCTAAAATAATTTGTTGTGCTTTCATATTAAACGTAAGCCTCCTCTAACTTTTTCATTGCGTCAGCAGTGAAAACAACAAATGTGTTTTCAACAATTTCAGCAACGTTCAACAAGTCAGCGTCAACACAACTAACTTTTTCAAGATTGTTGGTTGCTCTAACAACGCCTTCATCTTTACCAGCAGTAACAATGATTGTGCGTTTGTTAAGACCAAATGTATTTAAGAAGTTGCTTGCTGCTTTTGTTTTGTTTTCAAAATCAACTTTATCAAGCACAACAACTTCGTTTTGACGGATTTTTTCGCTGATTGCTGAAGCAAAAGCGATGTCGCGCATTTTCTTGTTGATTTTTTGGCTGAAATCTCTTGGCTTAGGTGCGAATACTACGCCACCGCCTGTGAATTGAGGTGCACTCTTTTCATCATGACGAGCGTTACCAGTGCCTTTTTGACGATAGATTTTCTTTTTGCTTGCATTGATTTCGCTACGTGTCAAAGTTGATTTTGTACCTTGACGTGCGTTGTTGTGCAATGCAACGATAACTTGGTGAATCAAAGGTTGATTATAGTCAGCACCGAACACCATATCGTTGAGTTCAAGTTTGCCAACCTCTTCCTTTTTCATATTATAAACTTTAAGTTCCATAGTTTTCTCCTTTAAGCCTTAGCTGCGGATTTAACAACTACGATTGATTTTTTAGGGCCAGGAATTGCACCTTTAATCAAAAGTAAATTTCTTTCCGCGTCAACACGAACAACTCTCAAGTTTTGAACTGTTGCTGTTTCGTGGCCGTAATGACCAGGCATATTTTTACCTTTAAATACACGGCTTGGTGTTGAGTTTGCACCCATTGAACCAACTTCTCTGTGAACAGGGCCAACACCGTGAGTCATTTTAAGACGTTGTTGATTCCAACGTTTGATAACGCCAGTGAAACCGTGGCCTTTTGTTGTGCCAGTTACATCAACGATGTCGCCAGCTGTAAACATATCAGCTTTGATTTCTTGACCAACACTATATTTGCTTGTGTCGTCATATCTAAATTCTTTTAAAATGCGTTTTGCATCAACGCCAGCCTTTTTAAAAGTGCCAGCAACACATTTATTAACATTTTTGGCTTTGATATCGCCAAATGCAAGTTGCACTGAATCATAACCGTCTTTTTGAACGTTTTTGATTTGTGTAACATAGCAAGGACCTGCTTCAACTACTGTTACAGGTTCAACTCTACCATCTTCGGTGAAAAGTTGAGTCATACCAATTTTTCTACCTATAATTGCTTTTTCCACAGTTTCCTCCTTATAATTCAACCTTAATGTCAACACCAGCTGGTACATTCATTTTCAAAAGTGTATCAACTGCTTTTGCATTAGGTGCATAGACATCGATAAGTCTAAAGTGTGTACGCGATTCAAATTGTTCACGTGAATCTTTGTTTACGTGCGTACTACGTAAGATTGTAACCACTTCACGTTTTGTTGGAAGTGGAATAGGGCCTGAAACTTTGCAGCCAGACTTTGTTGCGGTATCAAGTATTTTTGAAACCACGTTTTCAATTAAACCTGTGTCGTATGAAGCAAGTTTAATTCTTAATTTTGTTGTTGCCATTTTTCTTCTCCTTTTATTTATTTAGTCAACACCCTAACTAGTGTCCTTAACATTAACTTGTCAGCCAAGCAGTATGAGATGTTTCACTCACTTACCAGATTGCGTCATTTCGAATTGCTACCACCTATCACGCATACACGTACGTATATGTAATAGGTAAGGCAAAGCATAAATTTGTTTTTAACACAATATACACTGACCCGTGTGTTAAGTGCTGGTTTCCAAAAGAAAATGCCTTACCCTTTCTGGCTCGGCAATCAATCCACTAGCACTCTTACGAGTTATGGTCGGCACAAATTACCATTTGCTGTTGCTAGCAAATGCAACCTTATGCGTCTTCCCACATAAAACCTGCAGTGTTATTCTACCAAACAACACATACTTTGTCAACCCTTTTTTAAAAACTTTTTCAACAATTTTTGCAATGGATTTTGCAGCAAAAACATGCCTTGAAAATTAAAAATTTTATAATTGAAAAAATAAAAATTAATTAAAAAATAAAGCAAAATATTTAAATAAAAAATATCAAAATCAAAATCAAAATTAATTTAATGTAAAAAAACAATCTAAAACACAATTAAAACGTTATTTTCAAATATCATAAATAAAAAATAAACGAATATAGCATTTTGCTTTTTATAAAAAATCAATTTAATTTCATTTTAAATAAAAAAACTGCAATAATTTAATCAAAAAATAAATAAAAAAATAAAAAATATTAAAAAATGTGTTATTTTAATTAATTTTTTTAATATTTTAATTAATTTAAAAATATTTTTTATAAAAATCACATTTCATTATTCAGCATTAGTTTTAGCACAAATTTACAATACTCAAATTTTTCAACATCCAAAATCAGTTGTTGAACTTGATTCTTTTTCATATTGAGTGTTTAAAAATTGTTAATCATCACCAGGTTCACATCAACAAAATTTTTAATCTTGACATATATTATTTATCACAAGGAAACCAGCAAACAGGTTAGACAAAATCCAGCCAAACCACACAATAAAAACTTTATCAATTTAATCAAATATTTTTTAAAAAAGGTATTTACAAATTTTTTGATGCGTGTTATAATACAGGCAAATAAATTTATAGATAAGGAGAAAGTTATGGCAACACCAGCAATCAATCCACAAGCAATTATTAAATATCGTTCATATACAGACGAACAACTTGCAGCAGAGTTTTTATCAACAAAGCGCAATGACGGTTCTTATGTGATAGCTTTAAATTTTGTCCCAGACGTACTTGGAGATTTCTTAGGCGATAAAGACAAAGACGGCAAAACATATGCCTATTCACGTGTTAAGAAAAGTGTTCCATTGTTGCAAGCCCTTTATGATATCTATGTAACCAACTCTGGCTCATGCGATTATTCTTTAAATCTTCCAGCACTCACACAAGTTTTGGAAAACTTTGCAAGAACAAACACACGCGCAATTCCAGATGAATCATTGATGAAGTATTTTGAAAGTTTCTTTACCCCGCTCCTTAAAAGAGCTTATGATTACAGAAACAACAATCAACTTACTTTATAATCAAAAAAGTTCGCATTTAATAGCGAACTTTTTTTATTGTCTAATTTAGATAAACCATAAAAGTTTTATGGATTTTTTATCTTAACAAATCTATTTTTATATTGTTCCTTCAAGTTGGTCTGCGGAATGTTCAAGTTGACCAGTCTGTCCAGCTT
>CAKVCF010000067.1 GCA_934725795.1 uncultured Clostridia bacterium
GTTTTAAGCATAAATTTTGCAAGTATATTCAAAAACAACGCAAAATACGACACAAAAGGCAAACTTGAATAAATATTTTTTAAAAATGGGTATTGACAAACTGACCAACCTGCTTTATACTTTACAGCGTAATCAAAGGGGGACCTATGAACACAATTTCAACAAAACAATTTATTGCATTATGCAACGAATATACAACTGTTAACGCAGCTGGTTTTTTTGTGAACTATTTATACACAAATGGTTATCTTGAAACTATTTCTCCAGAATATTCTTTTGCTAAAGATTTAGCCATTGACACAGAAAACGTTGCATTAAACATCACAAATATCAAATCTAAAAAAGAAAAGATTAAGCAAATTGTTGAGTTTATTGTTCACCATGCAAACATGATTGTGGACGATGAAACTTGCACAAAAGAAAAACTTTTGCAAGATATCACACTTTTGCTTGCTAAAGAAAATACTTCTGTTGCTTTGACCAACGAAACACGCACAGCTATGGCTAACAACTTTAAATTGTACGATGAAAACATGGTTGTTCCTAAATCTCATCCAAAACGTGATTTCTTGCTTAAAAAAGTTGTTAAACCAGCAGTTATCACAAGTGCAGTGTTTGGTACAGGTTTTGGCATCTTATCAAAAATGCCTATTGTTGCAAATTCAGGTTTCTTTTCACCTAATGCAGCTCTTGCCACATTCTCTTGGATTTCATTAGGTGTAGCAACAGGTGCAGTTGGTGCAGTTGCAGCAAGCTTAGCAATTAGCAAACTTACAAAAAACCATTATAAAAAATATTGTCAAAAAGGCGACAATCTTAAAATGCTTGAAGCTGCCAAGATTGAATCAATCACTGAACTTAACAATTCAACAACAGTTCTTCCAATAAAAGAATTGATGACAAAACTTTACAAATCAAATCAAAAAATCATTGCTTATAAAAATGGCAACTGGTGGCAACGTAATGTTTTGAGTTACTTCCACAAAAAATGGCACAGAAATCAATTATGGGCTTTGGCTGCTTATACTCAATATTTACGTGATAACAGCAAAGACTTATCTGTTACAGAAATGCAATATTGCAAAGTTTTAATGGAATACATTGATAACAATATAAGCCGTGATATGCGTGATAATTTTGCAGGTTACACAACTTCTTATCAAAATCTTGAAAATGCAGATATTTATGCAACCATTGCAATGGGCAGAGATAAAAAAGATAATCTTAACGCAATCAAAAACAAATGTCATGAATTGATTAAAAAATTAACATTGGACCACTACTCTAACGTAGCAGATACTGAAATGTTTGGTCTTGTTAAATCAATCCCTGAAGGCAAAGTTTTGGAAGATATCACAACCGACACCAACACTCAAACCGACACAGCTGAACAAGTTGAAGAAAATCAAGCAACTGCTGAACAACAAACCACAACACAACCTGAAACTCAAGCAGTTGAAACAACTGAACAAGCCGACACAACAACTGACTCTCAAACAGCAACTGAAAAATATGAACAACTTTCAATTTTCTCAGCTTCAAATGAAATCACACGTGCACGCAGAGATGTTAGAAATGCTTTAGAAAAAGTTAAAATCACAAAATATAAAAAATCATTCAAAATTGTTTACACAGATACAACAAACAACAAACGTGAGTTAGTTGTTAAACGCACTGGCGATGAAGATATTGATAGAACAGCACTTGGCTCAGCCGTTGCAAATATTATCAATGCCCCAATTGCTCCAGTTGAAACAATCAACAATGAAGAAGACATGGTTGCAAACCTTTAATAAATTAGTTAACAATAATAATTTAAAAATTTATTGTTATAAACTCAACAAAAAAACCACCGACTTGGTGGTTTTTTTATGTGTTTAATTATAAAATTTTTCTAAAAAACAATAAATATTGAATTAAAAACATGTTTTTTATTTAATTTTTAAGATTTTTTTAAAATTTTAAAATAATTTTTAAAAGGTTATTTTTAATAATTTTGTTTTTCCATTTCAAAGTAAGATTGTGGATGATTGCAAACAGGGCAAACTTTTGGTGCTGTTTTACCGATATGCTTATGACCACAATTGCGGCAAACCCAAACAACAACTTCCTTTTTAACAAAGCATTTTTTCTTACTTACATTTTCAACCAAAGCATTGTATCTTGCTTCATGTTCTGCTTCTATCTTTGCAACACCTTCAAATAATTTTGCTATTTCGGCAAAACCTTCTTTCTTTGCTGTTGCAGCAAATTGCTTGTACATATCCGTCCATTCATAATTTTCACCAGCTGCAGCATCTTTAAGGTTGGTTAAAGTATCTGACACTTCACCACCATGCAAAAGTTTAAACCAAATTTTTGCATGTTCTTTTTCGTTATCAGCAGTTTCAGTGAAAATTGAAGCAATTTGTTCATAACCTTCTTTTTTAGCTTTGCTTGCGTAGAAAGTATATTTATTTCTTGCTTGGCTTTCACCAGCAAATGCTGTCATCAAATTTTTCTCAGTTTGAGTTCCTTTCAATTCTTTCATAATTTCCCCTTCTGTAAATTTTTAGTTTTATGCAGAGCATATGTTTTACTCAAATGTTAAAAACATATTCACATATGCACACACATTGATATTGTATAATTTGTCAAACTTAAAAGCAAACAAATTAAGATGCTATTTTAAAGTAAATTAAGCAAAACGCGTTTGTTATTTCAATCTATCTTTTTTTCTTATCATGCCCTTTTCTTTTCCATTATTAAGTGGTGTATAATATCGCCTATCTTTCAATTTGTCTGGCAAATATTGTTGTTTAACATAACCACCAAAATCGTGCGGATATTTGTATTCAGGTGGATTTTTAACATCATAGTGATAATTCTTTAAATGTTCTGGCACATTATCGTCAGGATTGAATTTAGCATCTTCTTTTGCCATATTCATTGCCACAACCACACTATTTGATTTTTCAGCCTCACAAACATAAATAATTGCATGTGCAAGCGGAATTTCACCTTCAGGCACACCTAAGTTTTTTACAGCATTCATGGCAACCATTGCCATTAAACTTGCATTACTATCAGCCATACCAACATCTTCACTTGCATGCGCAATAAGACGCCTACAAATCAACAACGGATCACACCCTGCTTCAATCAATCTAAAAGCATAATAGAGTGCAGCATCAGTATCGCTGCCACGCAAACTTTTACAAAACGCACTCAGCATATCATAATAAGTGTTTTCGTCTACTGAAATCACTGGCTGTTGAATGCACTGACTTGCAACCAATTTATCAATATGTATTGCTCCGTCAAGCCCTGGTTTAGTTGTTGTAACAGCCAATTCAAGTGCATTATAGCAACTGCGCAAATCACCGTTTGCAAACATTGCTAAATGATTTAATGCATCTACATCAATTTTTATATCCAATTTGCCATAGCCACGCTCTTTATCTTTAACCGCAACCAAAATTGCATCTTTAAGATCATTAACAGTTAAAGGTAAAAATTTAAACACACGACAACGGCTAACAATAGCAGGTGTCATACTTATGTGTGGATTTTCAGTTGTTGTGCCAATAAAAGTGATATATCCACGTTCAACAGCTTCCAAAACACAATCGCTTTGCGCTTTACTCCAACGATGGCATTCATCTAATATCAATATTGTGCTTTTACCTGTCAATTCAAAATTTTTCTTTGCAGTTTCAATAACACGTTTTGCATCAGCAACACCACTTGAAACAGCATTAAGTTTTACATATTCTAAGTTTAGCGTGCTTGCAACAATATACGCCAATGTTGTTTTGCCAACCCCTGGTGGACCATAAAAAATACAGCTACCAAGCCTGTTTACCATCAAGGCACGCCTTATCAAACTATTTGCGCCAACAATGTGTTTTTGCCCTATAAATTCGTTTAAATTTCTTGCCCTCATTCGCTCAGCCAACGGGGTCATATTATAAGCAATTTCTTCGTTTAATTCTTCCATATGATTATTATAACAAATTTAATTTTGTTTTCAAACTGATTGATTGAATATGATATGTTTTTGTTTACCACAAAAATCATAATCTAAACAAAATGCCAATCCATAAAGATTATTTTTTACTTTTATACCTTTATCAGTCAGTTCAATTTTAAGCACATCTTTAATAAATTTAAGATACC
>CAKVCF010000068.1 GCA_934725795.1 uncultured Clostridia bacterium
CTTATTTTGCTTGCATCTTCCATTACCAATGCTTTAACTGGGCACACGGTTGAACAAACGCCACAGCCTGTGCAGTCCAAAGTGTTTACTTGCATACGATAGTTGCCTTCGCACACAAAGGCTTTGCGGCTGGTGAAAGTTTTTGGAGTTTTGCGTTTTTCACTAAACACAACTGGGCGAATTGCAGCGTGTGGACACATCATTGTGCATCTGCCACATTGAATACATTTTTCACTTATCCAATTTGGCAATTCTTCTGCCAAGGCACGCTTTTCAAATTTCGCTGTGTCGGTTGGCATACGGCCAGATATATCAAATTTGCTTACTGGAATATCGTTGCCTTGTTGATTTGATGTTGGCACAATAATTTCTTCATAATACTGAGATTGTGGCACTTTGCAAGCCAAATTATGGCTGATTGTAAGTTTTGCAATATCAACCGCCACCAAATTTTGCGTAGCCTGCTCTATTGCTTTAAGGTTTGCATCAACCACGGCCTGCCCTTTGCGTGAATATGCTTTGACAATGCTCTTTTGTATATTTGCCATTGCAACGTCAAAAGGTAAAAGCCCTGATACATGGAAAAGTGCAGTTTGCATAACTGTGTTGATTTTTGCACCTAGCCCGTTTTCCATTGCAATTTTGGTTGCATCTAAGGTGTAAACACGTGTGTGTTTTGAAATTAAATCTTGCTTCATCTTATCTGGCATCAAGTGGTTGAGTGTTTCAAAATCATATGGGCAGTTGATAAGCATTATACCGTTGTTTTTAAGGCAATCTGTCATATCATATTTTTCAATAAAGCCAGCGTTATTGCACATTAATAAATCAACTTGTTGTGGATTAAATGGTGCAATGATTGGTCTAAAACTTGCACGCATATGTGAAATGGTAAGGCTGCCTGATTTTTTGCTATCATAATCAAAATAGCCTTGCATATAGCTGGTTGTTTCTTCACCTAAAATTTTGATTGTGTTTTTAACTGAACTTACGCTACCATCACTGCCAAGACCATACACACGCATACTGAAATCGGCAATTCTATCTTGGAACAGAGGTTTAACTTCCAAACTTGTGCCTGAAACATCATCATAAACGCCAACAGTGAAAAATTGTTTTTTGCGTTTGAACATATTTTCAAAAACTGCCAAAGCCATGTCTGGTGTAAACTCTTTGCCACCAAGGCCAAAGCAACCAGAATATGTGTTGCAGTTGATTTTGTTTTTATGTAATGTTGAAAGCACCATACTTGTGAGTGTATCGGTGCCATTTACATCAAGGTTGCGTTCCAAAATTGTGATATTTCGCACATTTTTAGGCAATTTGTTTATAAAGGTTTGTTCATCAAAAGGTTTAAGCAAACGCACTTTTATAATACCAACATTTTTGCCATACTGCTTTTGTGCAAGGCGTAAAACATCAGCAGAACTGCCAATAGAAACAACAATATCTCTTGCATATTTATCGCCAAAATATTCCACCGTGTCATAATGACGATTTGTGATTTCTGCTTGCTTGTTCAAGCAGTATTTAACATCTTCCACAACATTTTTATATCGGCTTAAAGCTAAAATGCGGTTTTGCATAAACACGTCTGGATTTTGGTTTGTGCCAGCGCTAAAACTGTTATAGTTGTTTAAAGCGCGTTGTTTAAATCGCAAAATATCTTGTTCGTCAACCACTTTTTTAAGGTCTTCTAAATCAGAAACATAAATTGTGCTGATTTCGTGGCTGGTTCTAAATCCGTCAAAAAAGCAAATGAAAGGCGTGCCAGTTTTTGCTGATGCAAGTTCTGTTGCAATGGCAATATCGTTAACTTCTTGCACTGATGAGCAGTTGATAATATTAAAACCAGTTTTCATGCAAGCATAAATATCACTGTAATCGCAAAAGATACTCAATGCATGGCTGGCAACAGTGCGGGCTGCAACATAAAATACAGTTGGCAAGCACTCGCCCGCTATTTTATACATATTTGGAATCATCAACATTAAGCCTTGGCTTGATGTGAAAGTTGTGGTTTTTGCACCAGCCATCAAACTGCCATGCACTGCACCTGCAACGCCTGCTTCACTTTGCATTTGAGCAATACGCACAGTGTTGCCAAAAATATTTTTACGGCCTTCTGCCATAAAAGTGTCGCAATTTTCGGCCATTGGGCTGGACGGAGTGATTGGATAAATTACCGCAACATCGTTCATCATATATGCTATGTTGCTTGCTGCATAGTTGCCATCAACTGTTAATTTTTGCATAATTCCCCTTTAAAATATTTACGCCTTAAATGAGTTTATAGTGCTTGATTTATGGCTTAAATATAATCTAAAATTTTGTGTTTAAAAATGCTTTATAAATTGTGCTTGCTGATATTCAATTAAACATCTGTTAATAGTATAAAAAAATTTTAACCCTTTTGCAAATATTTGCAAAGATTTTTAAGTTTTGTTACAATTAATTTAAATTTAAGCACAAAAACTTTCAGGTTAAGGAGAAATATGCGTTATTTAATGATTGTAACTTATGACGGCAAAAATTATTCTGGCTTTCAAAAACAAAATTCAACAAACAAAACCATTCAATTTGAATTGGAAAAAGCAATAAATATCATCACAAAGCAACAAGTGGAGTGCGTTGCAAGTGGCAGAACAGATGCTGGCGTTTCAGCCTATCATCAACCTGTTCATTTTGATATTGATATTAGCCTTACCCCAGCCAAATTTTTAAAATCAATCAACGCCCTTTTGCCAGACGAAATTAAAGTGCTATCTATTGAGCCTTCAACAATTCACGCAAGGTTCAGTGCAAAACAAAAAACATATGCTTACAAAATGTATATTTCCCCTATCAATTTGCCACTGGAAAAAGATAAATTAATCATATCACCAACACTAAATTTAAAGGCAATGAAAAAGTTTTGCTCACTCATAACAGGTACACACGATTTCAGTGGCTTTAAAGCAGCAGGCGGACAAACTGAAAACGATGTTCGCACAATTTATTCAGCAAAACTAAAAAAGCAAGGCAACAATTTAACATTTTATGTTACCGGCAACGGCTTTTTATATAAAATGGTACGCAACCTTGTTGGCACAATGCTTAAAATTGGCGAAGACAAAATTGACATAGCCGAACTTAAACATACAATATTCTCAACTTATAAATCAACCTATACTGCCAAACCAGAATACTTATATCTCTACGATGTGGTGTACAAATAATGGAAGAAATTAAATACGCTTATTATGACGGCGGTAAAGATGTTGTTTTGATAATCACTGGTATTGGTGGCTCAACTGTCGGCTACAAAAATAAATATGATATTATGGCAAAAAACATTGTTCAGCAAACTAATTGTTCAGTGCTGATTGCTACTTCACCACAAGGGACTTGGCTTCATATTAAAGAAAATTTAATTCAAATAATAAATAAGATTATAGAAATAAAACAAACTGAACAATGTAATATTTATGCTTTTGGGCACTCTGCAGGTGCAAACACACTTTTGTTATCTGCTTATCTTTATCCGCAAATTAAAAGCATTGTTGCAGTGAATCCTGTTATGAATATCAATATATCTCAACTCATAGACGGAATTAAAAATTTCAATGATAAGGCAACCATAATATTTGGTGAAAAAGATTCTTCAAGTAAATTTGCTTGTTTAATTCCACAAAAAGAAAACACAAAAACAATAGTCTTACCAAATGTTGACCACTATTTTACCGATAATTTAGAATTATTTATTTCTTTACCACTAAATTACCTGTTTTAAATTTTATTTGATTTTTATGTTCAATAGTTCTATACTCTTCATATGGATAAGAAAAAGGAACTATTGAATTTTTTATTAGACATTGATTGCTTATCAAAAATCAATTCATATGCAAGTAAAATAAATATTTTCAACATTTTAAAAACAGAACATACTGAAATCAGACACAGCAATATGCTTGCTTGGTTATTAAACACAAATGAAAAACATGGTTTAGGTGATGTTTTTATAAGAAATTTTTTAAATGAGATTATTGAAAATAACAAAGATAGATTTGAAAACATAAACATAAGCAAATTGTTACTAGATAGTATAGATAATTTTACAATATACAGAGAATATTTACATAT
>CAKVCF010000069.1 GCA_934725795.1 uncultured Clostridia bacterium
TCACAATTTCGACATAACAAGTATTTTTTCTTTGTGTAAAAATCAAATTTTCCCTTAAACTATTTGCAGTAAATATTAAAAAACACGCGTATTTTCGTTTGACAAAATTATCCATATTTTATATAATTTTTTAGATTTACTAATATAGGAGAACACAATGAAATCAATTAAAAAGTATTTTAAGGTTATCTTATGCTTTATGGCATTTGCGTTTGCAAGTTTGTTGTTCACATTTGCACCAAATGTTCGCAGTTATGCGGCTCTTCAACAAGCTAAAACTAACTACAATATGGCCATAAAAGCTGTTAAAATGCCACGTTCAACTTTTGTTGATGAAGGTGGCAATCAATCTTTGCGTGTTCCATTGCTTAAGGCTAACAGCACATGGCAAGAAACAGCAAAATACACAATCCGCGTGATTGATCCAAGCTTTACATCTCACGATTATAAAGTTGGTGTTACATCAGGTGAAGAAACAAGTGAAACTGATGCAAGTTATTTTACAAAGATTGATGTTGATGGTGATGAATTCCTTTCAATCAGCGCATTAAACAATGGTAAATATGACATTTTATATATTATGGAAGAAGGCAGCGAACTTTTGTATTCAAACACCTATTCTGTAACAGTTGAAAATGTAAGTTATGAACTTGATTTTGCTGCTCAAGAAGGCGAAAACAAAGGTTTAAAAACTCTTTTACCTGAAACTGTTAAATATTCAACAAACAGTGCTGATAGGATTGAATTGCCTACAGCTGGTGTAAAAAATAAAGAAACTGGTGCATATGTTTCAAGCACAGGTGTTGCACTTAAAGTTTTTGACGCTTATGGTGCAGAGCTTGATTCAACATCAAGTGAAATCTTCAAAAAGGATGCTGAAACAAATAAATATTATTTGTATCCAAATAAAGAAGGTAAGTACACAATCGAATACACCTATGCATTTGGTAACAATCCACCTAAAAAGACATTTACAATTGAAGTTGAAAAAGACTTTACAGTTCCAACAAGCAGCGATTTGACAATCAATATTCCTACAATGCCTAACGTTGAATTAGGCCAAAAAGAAATTAAGTTGCCAGACGTTGTTGTTAACAACAAAACAAAAGACAACATTGAACATAATGTTAAATCAATTGTTATCAGCAAGGGCAGCATTTCAAAGACATTAACTAACAACACATTCACATTTGATATGACAAAAGAATTCTTCGGTTTGTCATCATACACAACTGATATGTTAGGCGACTGGTATGTTGAATACACAGTGGAAGATGCTTACGGCAACACCAAAACAATCAAAGTAACAATTGATGGTGTGAAAGATAACACAAATCCAGAAGTGTTTATGGCTTATGACTATGAAGTTGATGCTGATACAAAATTGCCAGTTGATGAAGACAAAATTGACACAACTGTTGCAACAGAATTCAAATCACAACTTGGTTATAATGAACTTTACTTCCCAGCTATTTATGCAAAAGATAGTGTAACTTCATATAAAGATTTCATATTCGTTCGTTACATTCAAAGTTCTCGTACAAACACAATTTATTATCTTGATAACATTATGTTGAAAGATAAAGAAGCTTACAATATCTCAGCAGACGAAGCTTATTCAACTCAAAAGAATGCTTCAAATGATGCAAATATCGGCAAGTTTAATAAAGCAGTTAAATTTGAATTTAACACTGAAACACCAGCTGACATGGCAGGTGAATATACTTTAGGTTATCAAGTTTATGCTAAAGATATCACAAAACAAACAGGTTACTTGTATGTATCTAACACAACAATGTATACCTTTGAAATCTTAACAACTGATTTAAGAAATCCAACTTCAACAGTTGAACACAATGTTGAAATCAACAACATTAAAGATGGTTATTCAGTTGCAAGCGATGGTAAATTTACAGTTAACATCAATGCAAACGAAACAAAACGTGGTGAATCAACTGCAAACGTTGATAAACGCCTTAAAACAGCAGTATTCTACTATTACAACACAACTGCAACAGCAACAACTTTAGCAGCAGATGTTCAAGCAGCATTTGATGCAGCTAAAGCTGAATTGGCAGCTTCAGGCAGCCATTTTGGCACACAACATTTAATTAATACTGACGCTTTTGTTAATTATATGAAAGCTAGATATAATGGCTTTAAATATGCTGAACAAAAGAACAAAAACAATTATGATGTTGAATTAACAGATTATGTTTCAAGTTATGATAAAGAAGCACACATTGTTGCAATCTCTATTGATGATGATAACAACATTGCACTTGCTACAAGAAAACTTAACTTGAAAGATATGACTGATACAGAAGCCCCTTCAGCTAGCGTTGTTAATGCTCATGATTTCGATGAAGAAAACTTAACAAATCTTGTTGTTAAACAAGGCACAACAGTTCGTTTGCCGGATGTAAGCTTTAGCGATAATGATAAATCTTTAAGCATGAGCGTGGCATATTATGTTGACAGCCCAGTTAACGATATTACAGGTTTGGATTATCAATCTCCAACAGGTAAAAATTTCAAAAACAACATTTCAGGTTTGTCATATATTTATGGCGGCTCAATTAAAGCAGATAAAGTAGGTAAATATCACGTTGTTTACACAGCAACAGATGATGCTGGTAACACAACTTATATGTACTTCACATTTGAAGCAACTTTAGCAAGTGATCCAATTTTGAAAGTTTCAGCAACAGGTGATGATATTAAATCATCAAGTGCAAGCACAATCACTGGTGAAACTGGCATGCGTGTTGACTTTGACGCAGTTTTGTGGTCAAATGATTTATCTCAAAACTTAACAGAAACAGCTACAATTGATTACACTGTTGAAGATGGTGGTAAAAATTGGCAAGCAGCTGGCGATGTTACAAGCTTTATCTTCTACGATCAAGGCGACTACACAATCACATTTACAGCAAGTTATGAATCTGCTGGTGTAACATACACAGCTGAACCTCAAACATTCACAATCACTGTTACACGTCCAGAACTTAAATGGAATGAAACAATTGATACAAGCGACTATGCTTATGCACCTTTAGGCAGTGTTGTTACTCTTCCTGATTTAACAGCTTCTCAAGGCGATACAAAAGCAAAAGTTGAATTAAAAGTTACCTTCAAAGGTGATACTCAACCTGTAACAAAAGCAATTGTTAATGGTTCAACAGTATGGCAATTCACAACAAACGAAACACTTACAGGTGATTACAAAGTTGAATATACTGCAACAACAGCTTACAGCACAATCACAAAGTCATTCACAATCAAAGTTGGCGACAATGTTCCACCAGTAATCACAATTGACCATGAAGATGATTTGGCTAAAGAAGTTGTATACGATGGCAAAACAGCAATCGAATATACAATTAAATTGGTTAAAACTTCAACATCTACAAATGGTGGTAGAAAACTTGAAATCACAATCACAAATGGTAAGGATGTAAAAACTTACAACACTAACCTTGTTTTGCAAGACAAAGACAAAAATGGTGATTTGAAAGATATCAATTGGGATACATTGACTGCTGAACTTTACAATGGTGATAGCGTTATGTCAACAAGCTCAACAGGCACTTATACAAAAACATATTCAATCAGTTCAACTGGTGAATATAAATTAGTTATCAAAGCAACAGACAGTAATTCAAACACAGCAACTAAAGAAATTAAGTTCACTGTTAAAACTGAATCTGATGTTGAAAAGAGCAATGATACAGTAGTTGGCGTTGTGCTTATCGTATTGTCATTGGTTGTTCTTGCTGGCGTTATCTTATTCTTCGCCTTCACAGGTAAGGGTAAAGGTGGCAAAGTTAAAGCCAATAAACAAATAAAATCAAAATCAACAAAAGATGAAAACAAAGAAGAAGTTAAAGAAGAAGCTGAAGAAGTTGAAGCTCCTGCAACAACTGAAGAAGCAGAAACTGAAGCTAAATCTGGTGATGTTGAATAATTAGTTTAAATAAAAAAACGGATTGTTTAATCCGTTTTTTTTGTTTGCATTTACTGCAAGATAGGCGTGAGTTGATGTTTGCAAATATAAAAAGCATAGCATTAAATTTTATTGTGATATATTGCAGAATATTGTTATTTTCTACTG
>CAKVCF010000070.1 GCA_934725795.1 uncultured Clostridia bacterium
TCGTAACAAGGTAGCCGTATCGGAAGGTGCGGCTGGATCACCTCCTTTTAAAGAGCATATCTTTAAAGTCGACTTGATAACTTAAAGTTATCTTGAATAGTGTGAGTGAACATAACACTCGTTAAAAAAATATGGGAACAGAAAACGTGATGTACCTTTAAGTTTAAGATATAAATACTAAAAAGAACGAGATTAACCCTCTCGTTCTTTTTTTATGCTTTTTTAAAATTGTGTCTATTACAATTTATCTATACACCTATTGTTTATATAAAATCTATATAACATTTATCTGCTGTGTTATGTTGAATTGGTGGTTTGTTAAACTGATGTAATTTGATTTTGTTTTATTTAATTTGACAAATTTGACAAAACAGCATATATGTGTTATCATTTTATTATGATTGAAGAAACAAAAAAGCCTGAAACAAAAAAATTAACTCCTGAAGAATTAAAAAAGGCAAGAGCTGAAGCCGACCGTAAATACCTGATTGAAGGTGTTAGACAAATAAAAGAACGTGAGTTTGAAATTTTACCAGACAGTGTTAAAGAGAGTGTAAATCAATTTGTTAACATTGTATTAGAAAATAATATGTCAGCAGAAGAGGTTATTTATTGCATCAGGTTTATGCCAGCAGACCATGCTGAACAAATCTGTGATAGACTGAGATATGCGTATGATGGTATTAAAGGCAGTAATAGTGATTTTGATGAAGAACAACAAGATAAAGAACTAAAAAACCCGTATCAACGTTTAGATGGCATGCTTTGCAGAATATATGCTGAAGATTTTGTAAAGGCTTGTGATAAGTCAAAAGATGGAACACCAAAAGTGCTATCAGTTAGTGCTTATAGGCAGTTATACAAAAGAAATAAAGAAAAACGTTTTTTATCTTATTATGAATTGTTTATGATATTAAATGGTATGAATATGTCAACAATTCCTTTAATGTTAAAAAGTGCTAAGCAGCCAGAAGATAAATATTATAAAATTGTAAAAGCATTGCATACTGAACGTTGGAATGTAAAATATAGAAATTGTGAATATAAAATGTTGTGTGATTTGCACCAAGATTTTGTAAACGATGCCCTTGAAATTCAAGCTGAAGTTTTAGCAAGGCGCAACACGATAGATGTATAAATAGGCAGTTTTGCCTATTTTTTGTTTTTCTATAATATTAAAACAAAGCAAAATAGTGGAGTTAAAATACATAAATATGTTATACTAATTTTGTGAAAAAATTTAAATTATTCGCTTTATTATTAAGTGTATTGATTTACACAGTTTGTGGCTGTGTAGGATTTTGTATTTTTAAAAATTCATCAAGTTATGCCTTATCAACGCTTTCTACAACTTTACTGCCTTCTAGTTATGATAGCAGAGATATGAATATTGTTACTCCCCTTAAAGATCAGGGCGATACAAACTTATGTTGGGCATATTCAAGTATAGCAGTGGCGGAAACATCAATATTGAAATCGGGTATTGATTCAACTGTAAATAATACTAATTTATCATTATCTCCGATAGCTGTTGGATACAGCAGGTATAAAAGAAATGCTGATCCGCTTGGAAATACACCTGGGGAATATGCAAGCACAAATTATTTAAAAGCTTCAGGCGATCCAACATATGCTGAAACTTTATTTTCTCAATGGTGTGGACCAATTTATAATAATATTAGTGCAAATGCTGATTGCTTTGAGAATTCTGCTTATCGTTTTGTTGAATCTTCACAAATTTATAATGACAATTTATCGAAAGATCAGCAAATAATTGCGATTAAAAATGCAATTGTAAAATATGGCGCAGTAACATTTTCGTACAATAATGTCAGGGAAAAGTATTATTATAATCCAAAAAATGAAACAGGTGATGATGTTTATCCACATGCTTGCACTTTAATTGGCTGGGACGATAATATTTTAGCAACAAATTTTGAACCCAAAGGGGCAACTCAAAATGGTGGTTGGTTGGTTAAAAACAGTTACAATAGCTTGCCATATTTTTATCTGTCGTATGACACAAGCATAAGCAGTTATGTTTATGCTTTTAAGTTTGAAAAAAAAGATAAGTATGATTATAACTATTTTTATGATTATGTTTTTAACGACTTTTTAAATTATACTAAAAATTGTAAATTTGCTGGCAATATATATCAAGCAAAAAAGGGTGATAGTGAACATGCTGAATACTTAAAAGCAGTTAATGTTGCGGTGCTTGGCAAAAATTATAGTTGTAATGTTGAGATTTACACAAATTTGACTGATGTTTCTAATCCAACATCTGGTGATTTGGCAGCTACAGCAACGTCAAGTTTTGAAACATCAGGTTATAAAACAATAAGTTTAGATGCTCCTGTAAAATTAACGGCAAACAGCAATTTTGGTGTTGTTGTGCGTTTAAATGGGGATAGTAGTGCAGTTTTAAGATTAGCACATTGTACAAACCAGTCTTTTGAAAAAACAAGTTCAGGTTGGAGAAATTTAAACACTTGCACGGCCAGGATAAAAGCATTTACTTCACTTGTGCAAGAAACACAAACTCAAATTGATATTGCACAAGCAGAAATTTCAAATATTGATGATTGTGTGTTTACAGGAGATTATATTGAACCACAAACACAAGCAAAAATATCAAATACTCAACTGATTGAATCAAAAGACTATATTGTGGAATATTTTAATAATATAAATGTGGGGCAGGCACAAATTGTTATCAAAGGGACAGGCGATTATACTGGAACGAAATCAGTTAAATTTAATATCATACCAGCAAACATCAAAAATTGCGATATTGACATTATAGGCGGTTATACATACAATTCTCAACCTCAAAAACCAAACATTACAGCGTTATATAATACGTTTGCGCTGACGGAAAATACAGATTATCGTTTAGAGTATGAAAACAATATCAATGCAAGCAATGCTGCGGTAGTAAAAGTTTTAGGCGTTGGAAATTTCAATGACGTTATTAGCTTTAATTTTAAAATAAATAAAGCGGAAAAACCAAAAAAAGATTTTGAACAAATAACTACAAATATTGCTTCAGCAACAGTTTTGGCTGATATTGCATTGCCAACTGGTTGGGCTTGGGCAGATCCAACAATAAAAATTACGGCTGATTTAAATTCTGCATACATAGTTTATGTTGGTGAAGATAAAGATAATTATGTTGAAACAACTTGTTTAATAAATATTCAACAAACGAAAGATGAAACACCAAATAATGGAGAATCAAACACAGGCAAAATATCATCTCAAAAACAATTTTACATTATATTTTCAGTTGTGATTTCGTTTGTTGGTGTGATGTTTGCTGTTACATTGTTTATTAAAAAGCGAAAAAGTCTAAAATAAAATTTTGAGAGCTTAAAAAAGTGATTGTTAATAAATATGAGATTGTATGTTTGGTATTGACAAATAAAAAAAGTGTGCTAGCATATCAGCATGAATTTAACATGCGAACAAGTTGAAAAATTACGTAAGTTGGAAGATAGATGTGAACTGCAACCTTTATTTAAACAAAAAGCCCTTTTTGGCGAATTTTCAGCATATGACATCTCATCTGCTATGGTATTGCTGTTTGAAAGATCATATGTTAACAGCATGAATTTGATAAAGAAAAAGGCAATAGAATTTAAGTTAAGCAAAAACCCTGTTGTAAAATATTTGCGAAAAACTGGCAATTTATCTTATATGTTGGATGATAAACTTATGCAGTCTGTTGCAAAGACGGCAGGGGCAGAACCAATGTTGTGTTTTGCAAACTCATTCTTTATGGCTGTTGGTTTGGAAAAGTATAATATTGAAAATGTTAAAGTTGTTGCGGGGTTGGCAACTGCACCATTAATAGATGAAACAGATTGCACTTATGTTAAACACACTTTTACACATGCTGTTTTGCAAGTTGGCGATTATATTTATGACTATAACTACAATATTAAACTTAAGGCTGATCAATACTTTGAATTTTTTGCGTTTAACATTGTGAATGAAATACCATCACGTGAATGTTTAAAACAATTTCTTATTATGAAACAAGCAGGGTTATCAAGCAAAAAATTAGGCAAATACAAC
>CAKVCF010000071.1 GCA_934725795.1 uncultured Clostridia bacterium
TCAAGGTTAAGCTCATCGAACCAGTAGCATGTGATGAAGGTCTTCGTTTCGCTATCCGTGAAGGTGGCCGTACAGTTGGTTCAGGCGTTGTTGCAGAAATTCTTGGTTAATTCTAAGTTTTCCACAATACTTGAATAAAAAAGTTTAAAATTTTAGTTAAAAATATCGCGTCAAACTAGGTTTAGTTATGTTAGGTGCTGATCAAACCGAATGTGATTAAATTTAGATTGATGTGGTTGATTTATCTTAAAATTATATGATAGATTATTCTATTGTTATCCGCACAAAAATTTTAAAGTTTATTTAGCTGCTAAACTGAAAAGTTTTTGAGCATTATGTTAGCACGTAAAGATTTCATCGACGGGTGAAATCTTTTTTTTTATTTTATATTGCATCTTATGGTTAAAACTTGGTCTATTTTTATTGCAGGTTTAAGATTTGTGAAGAAGATAAGACTTTAATCAAGTGATACAATTAGTATTTAGTGAAAAATAATTATTTTTAAACCTAGTTTTTTTTTGAATTGATTACTTGTTGTTAAATTGAGATATAAGAAACCAGATTTAAACAATATTTTACAAACTAAAACAAAAACGTTTTTGTAAAATTATGGTTTGGTGTATAATTTACTTATGAGTTATAACTATGATATTTCAACAAGCAAAAAAGATGGACATGCAAACCGCGGATTGGCTGTTTGCCACACATTTGCAACAGTCATTGATTTGTTTGTTTCAACATTCTTAATAGCACACTTATATTCATTTTCTAATGGTGTTTACAATTATTGTTTTAAAGCAGGCTTGTTCCAATTGATTGGCTACGCTTGCATGTTAGTAACATATTTTTTGTTCAGTTTCTGGGTTGCAAAAACAAATAGAATTTGGCTTTATAGGCTTGCAATTGTTATGCGCTCAACAGTTGTTATCTTCTCAGTATTCTTTGGTAAACAGATTGCAAAGTATATTTGGTTGGCAGGCATGCTTGATGGATGCTCAAAAGGTATGTATTGGTCAAGTTATAATGTGCTTAAACAAGAAATGGTTAGCCGCACAACTATTAAGGGTTTTTCAGTTTTCACATACGTTTTAACCAAATGTGCAAGTGTTGTATTTCCCGTAACCATTGGTGCATTGATTGAAGTTTCAACTTTTAGCCAAGTATCAATTTATGTATTGATAATTTGTGCTATTCAATTAGCAGTTTCTTTTGCAGTACGCGCACATAAACCTGAAAATAGCGATTTTAAAATTCCAGACTATTTAAAAAGACTTAAACAAAATCCACCTATGTGGGACAAGATTAAAGACGTTTATAAATTGAGCATGCTTTATGGCACAACATCAGTTTTGCGTATAATGATGAGCGTTTGTATAATGATACAAAGCGGCAGTAATTTAAGCCTTGGTGCAATCACAAGTGTTGTTGCCATTTCTGTTATTACAACAACAATTCTGTTCAGCAAACTTACAAAAGAAGGCAAAAGATCTTGGTTGTTTATAATAATGTCTATTTTACCGATTGTTGGTTCTTTGGCTTTTATTCTTTGGCCAGGGCTTGCAACTGTAATTCTTTTTAACTTTTGTGAGGGTATCAGCGGAGTGTTCTATATCGTTCCGTTTGATATCATACGAAACAGGGATTTGAAAGAAGCGGGTTTATATCAAGATATTGCTGAGCATCAAGCAATAGTTGAAATTTTACTCTGTTTTGTTAGAGTTATAACATATACTTTTGTTGTTTTGTTAAGCTTTGCTGGCTCAAAAACAGTATTTTACGTTATTTTAGTGCTTAGTGCTTTATCATACTCAGTTAATATTATCGCAACAATGTTATATGAACGTAAATATGCAAAACAAAGGCTGCAACAAGAAAAGCAAAAAGAGCATGCGGAAGTTCAGGTTGAAGCGGCAAACAAACAAGATTAATTGAATCTGCTTTTCAGCGTATTATGTTGACAAAACACTTTTAAGATGCTATCATATAAATATAATAGGTTTAAAAGTGGAACTTGTTAAGTTTGATTTGTAAACCGTTTAGGAGAGAATATGACAAGATTTAGTTGGCGTAACTGGTAAATAAAACTTACACAATGTGTAAGTGGTATTTTCTACGCCACAAACAAATTTTGAAATATTCTTAAGTATATTGAAGTTTTAAAATTCAGCGTGTTAATGTGGCACACTGAATTTTTTTATAAAGTTGTTGCTTGAAAAAATAAAAATTATTATTAATAAATTAATAATAGAATTATTATAAATAGGTTTTGGCGGGGAAAATATTAATTATAATATATTAAATAAAATATTATATTAATTATTAATAGAAAAAATTATAAAAAAATTAAAAAATATTGAGGAGAAATTATGAATAAAAATATTATTTTAACAGGCGACCGTCCAACTGGTAATTTACACATAGGTCATTATGTTGGCAGCTTGATGAGAAGAATTGAATTGCAAAACAAGGGCGGCTATGATGAATTTTATATTATGCTGGCAGATAGCCAAGCATTAACTGACAACTTTGGCAATGTGCAAAAAGTGCGTGATAATGTGCTTAATGTTATGTTGGATTATTTGGCAGTTGGCCTTGATCCTAACAAAGTTACTTTCTTCATTCAAAGTGAAGTAAGTGAACTTACAGAGTTTACATTTTATTATATGAACCTTGTAACACTGGCAAGACTGGAACGTAATCCTACAGTTAAAGAAGAATTAAAGTCTAAAGATTTTAGTAACACGATTCCTATGGGATTTTTAACATACCCTGTAAGCCAAACAGCAGATATCACTGCATTCAATGCGAATATCATTCCAGTTGGTGATGACCAACTTCCTATGATTGAACAGGCACGCGAAATTGTACGTTCATTCAATAATTTATACGGCGAAACACTTATTGAACCACAAGCGGTTTTGCCTGAAAAAGAAACATGCTATCGTTTGGTTGGTACAGACGGCAAAGCAAAGATGAGTAAATCTCTTGGAAACTGCATTTACCTTTGTGATGAACCAGAAATTATTAAACAAAAAGTATTTTCAATGTATACCGACCCTGACCATATTCATGTTGAAGACCCTGGCAAAGTGGAAGGCAACACAGTATTCACATATCTTGACGTGTTCTGTAAACCTGAACATTTTGAAAAGTATTTGCCAGAATATAAATCAGTAGAAGAACTTAAAGCTCACTATTCGCGTGGCGGCTTAGGCGATATGAAAATTAAAAAGTTTTTAAATAACATTTTGCAAGAGCTTTTGCAACCAATTAGAGAGAGAAGAAAAGAACTTGAATCAAACCCTGAACGTATATTTGAGATTTTACGTGCAGGCACTGAGAAGGCAAGAAAAGTTGCATATGCAAATTTAATAAAATTAAAAACGAATATGGGGATTAACTATTTTAATAATTAAGATTAATTAAATAATTTATTAATTAAAAAAATAAATAAAATTAAATTACAATAATAAAAACATTAAAAATAATATTAATTAATTTAAATTTTTAAAAATTATTTAATAATAAATTAAAATAGATTTTAATATTTCATTTAAAGATTAATTATATTAATAAATAAAAAATCCATTGATTAAATGGATTTTTTTTAATGTATCAAACTAATTTTTAGATTTAACAAATAATTTAATTATTTTTACAATAATTTTGTATGTATGCTTGTAAAATAAAATTTTAATTAATTTAAAATTAAATTATAATTTTAGTAGGTTATTATTATAATTTAATTATTTTTTTAACTTTTAATAAATTTATATATTGTTTATAAAGTTTCATCCTTAATAAGTGATTAAATAAAACTTCTTTGTTGACCATAAACATAACAATTTTGATTGTTATTGTTGTTATTATTTTGACCGTAAGCCCCTAATGCCAACAAAAGCAAAAGAAGGAAAGTTGTATTGTTTGCTAAATCGGTGTTTGTCGCTTGTGCAATTATCGCAATTAAAATTGCGAACAAAATATAAAACGCGTTTATATTCATTTTCTTGC
>CAKVCF010000072.1 GCA_934725795.1 uncultured Clostridia bacterium
GTATTGATAGAAGGTCCTGGTAAACGCGAAAGTATTAAAAAATATTTAGGTGATGAGTATGTTGTATTTCCAACAAAAGGACATGTGCGTGATTTACCTGCAAAGAGTTTTGCAATAGACCTTGAACATAACTATGAACCAACATATGAAATAATCCCAGAAAAGAAAGCCTTGGTGGCGGAACTTAAACGCTTGGCAAGCAAAGCCGATGCAGTTTATCTTGCAACCGACCCAGATAGGGAAGGGGAAGCGATTGCTTGGCATTTGGCAACAATTTTAGGTTTAGATAAAGACGCATTGGTGCGTACAGCGTTTAACGAAATCAGTAAAAAAGTAGTTAACGAAAGTATTGCTGATCCAAAGCCACTTAACTATGATTTAATCAACGCTCAACAAGGTCGCCGCGTGCTTGACCGTATAATGGGCTATCAATTAAGCCCATTGTTAAGCCGTAAAATACGTGGCAAATTATCTGCTGGTCGTGTGCAATCTGTTACACTTAAATTGATTGTTGACCGTGAAAAAGCAATTAAAAACTTTGTGCCAGTTGAATACTGGAATATTTTTGCCAACCTTAAAAAGGGTGAACAACCTTTTAGGGCAGAATTGGTGCAATATAAAGATAAAAAGATTGAAGTTGAGAACAAAGAACAAGCTGATAAAATTTTGGCAGAAACTGAAAACGCAAATTTTGTTGTAAGTTCGGTTGACCGTAAGGTTACATATAGCAAACCATTGCCACCATACACAACCAGCACATTGCAACAAGATGCAATTAAAAAACTTAAAATGACATCTGGCAGTTACACAAAATGCGCTCAATCTTTGTATGAAGGCGTTATGATTGCAGGCGAAGGCAAAACCGCACTTGTAACTTATATACGTACTGACTCCACACGTGTTAGCTTAGATGCTCAATTTGCTGCAAAAGATTATATTTTAAACAACTATGGCGCAAAATATCATCCAGGCAAATTTAACGAGTTTGCTGCAAAAAACAATGTGCAAGATGCGCACGAAGCAATCCGTCCAATCAACCTTAAATACACACCAGAATATTTAAAAGGCAAGGTTGAAGAAACTTACCTTAAACTTTACACTTTGGTTTTCAAACGCTTTATTGCAAGCCAAATGAGTTTTGCTCAATATGATAGTTTAACAGTTGATGTTACAGCAAACGATTATAAATTCCGTTCATCTGGCAAGGCTTTGATTTTTGATGGTTACACAAAAGTTTATAAACCACAAGATGAAGAAAAGGGCGGAATTAATATTCCAGATTTAATTGAAGGCGAAACTGTTATAAAAGATAGTTTAACCAGCGAACAAAAATTCACAAAACCACCAGTTAGATTTGCGGAAGACACGATTATTAAAGAAATGGAAGTGCAAGGTATTGGTCGTCCTGCAACATATGCTTCAACAATATCCACCTTGTTTAACCGTGAATATATTAAAACTGAAAAGAAATATCTTGTGCCAACCGAACTTGGCATAAAAGTTACTGAATATTTGGAAGAATATTTTGAAAATGTGATGAACATTAAATTCACCGCTGAAATGGAAAAACAACTTGACGATGTTGAAATTGGCAAAATCAAGTGGCAAGAAATTGTTGACGCTTTCTATAAAGACTTTAAAAAGCATATGGACTATGCTAGCCAACAAATGGGCGTAAATATGACTAAATCAGAGCCAGTGCCAAGCGATATTAAATGCGATAAATGTGGCTCTATGATGGTTTACCGTGAGGGTAAGTTTGGCAAATTTTTGGCTTGTTCAAACTTTCCACAATGCAAAAACACCAAAAACATTAATGAACCAGAAATCAAGGTTGAAGAAACTGGCATTTGTCCAAAATGCGGCGGTGTTGTAAGCGCAAAATATAGCAAACGTGGCAAACTTTTCTTTGGTTGCAGCAATTATCCTAAATGCGACTATATTTCTTGGGATTTACCACTCAATGAAAAATGTCCAAAATGCGGCAGCCAACTTATAAAACGTTTTGGCAAAAACAAAACCACAATTTTATGCTCAGGCAAAGGGTGTAACTATGTTAAAGATTAACATTATTGGCGCTGGCCTTGCTGGGTGCGAAGCAGCCTTGTATTTGGCTAACAACGGCCACAAGGTTAATCTTTTTGATATAAAAACAAAAGCAAAAACGCCCGCACACCATAGTGATAATTTTGCTGAAATAGTGTGCAGTAATTCTTTTAAAAGCGATGACGAAAACTCGGCATCTGGTCTTTTTAAACGCGAATTGATGTTGCTTGGCAGCAGTTTGGTAAATGCTGCTTATAAATTTAGAGTGCCAGCTGGTCAAGCCTTGGCGGTTGATAGAGAACAATTTTCTTCATATATCACCGAACAAATAAAAAACAATAAAAATATTAATTTTATTTGCAAAGATGTGGCAGAATTTGAGCCGAACGCAATCACCATTGTTGCAACTGGGCCATTGACCACAGATAATATGGGGCAAGCTTTACAACAAAAGTTGGGGCAACAATTCTTTTATTTTTATGATGCAGCAGCACCTATTATTGCTGCCGAATCAATTGACTTAAATAAAGCATTTTTTGGTGCGCGATACGGCAAAGGCGAAGATGATTATTTAAACTGCCCGATGAATAAAGAACAATATCTTAAATTTTACACTGAACTTGTTTCAGCACAACGTGTTGAATTGCACGATTTTGAAAAGGGCAACATTTTTGAAAGTTGTATGCCTATTGAAATTATGGCTTCACGTGGGCAAGATGCAATCCGTTTTGGACCATTAAAGCCAGTTGGCTTCACAAATCCGCACGATAATTCAAAACCATATGCCATTGTTCAGTTGAGAAAAGAAAATAATTGTGCTACAATGTACAATATGGTAGGGTTTCAAACAAATTTAACCTTTCCAGAACAAAAGCGTGTGTTTAGTTTAATTCCAGGGCTTGAAAATGCAACATTTTTGCGTTACGGTGTGATGCACACCAACCATTTTGTTAATTTTCCTGCATGCTTGGACAAATATTCACGCATTAAAACTGACAGCAACATTTTCATTGCAGGGCAACTTAGTGGGGTTGAAGGTTATGTTGAAAGCATTGCAAGTGGGCTTTATTGTGCCATAAACGTGCATCAAATGTTAACTGGCAAGCCACTTGTTGAATTTTCAGCAAACACAATTATTGGCGGGCTTTATAACTATTTAACAAACGTTAACACAAAGCATTTTCAACCAATCAATGCAAACTATGGCATTTTGAATCCAATCAATATGCGTGATAAGGCTGAACGTAATACGGCTTATCGTGTTAGGTCGCTTGAGGAAATTAAAGCGGTTGCAAATCAGTTAAAAAATTAAAAATAAAATTTTAAGCCTAACAAATAAAACAGAATAATTATTAAGTTTGGTTAAAAGAAATTGAAAACTCACAAACAAAATAAACAAAGATTTGTTTTACAATTTGCTTTGTTTGGCAAAAAATTAAAAGGAGATAAAATTGGAACAATTTAGAGGAACAACCATTGTGGCAGTTAAACGCAATGGTAAAACAGTTGTTGCTGGCGATGGTCAAGTAACAATGGGGCAACAAGTTATTTTTAAAGGCACAGCACACAAAGTGCGCAGGCTTTTTGACGGCAAAGTTGTTGTTGGCTTTGCAGGTGGTACAGCAGATGCTTTTGCAATGTGTGAAGAATTTGAAAAATTGCTTAACAAATATAGTGGCAGTTTGATGCGTAGTGCAGTAGAATTTGCAAAAAATATTCGTAGTCAAGGGCACAACAATGCAGAAGCACTTATGATTGTTGCTGATAAACAAACTTTGCTTATTCTTTCAAGTATGGGCGATGTTATTGAACCAGATGATGGCATTTGTGAAATCGGCAGTGGTGGAAACTACGCTTTGGCAGCAGCAAAAGCACTTTATAAAAACACAGATTTAGATGCTAAAACAATCGCAATCAAAGCAATGGAAATTGCAACCGATATTTGCGTATTTAC
>CAKVCF010000073.1 GCA_934725795.1 uncultured Clostridia bacterium
TATAAACTTAGGTTTGTGGTCTGCCCGCACTATTAAACAATGCACGCCAAGTTGCAGGTCCAACAATCCCATCAGCAGTAAGATTATTGTTTGTTTGAAATTGTTTCACTGCGCGGGTTGTACCTGCACCAAAAATACCGTCAGTTGAAAGATTAAATCCATACATATTGAGTAGATACTGCAACGCCACCACAAAATTTCCTCGGCTGCCTTGCCTTATAACAGGATATGTTGAAAGTGTTCGTTCAACGTATGGAACGTCTAAATATTCACAAACACCAGCGCACGCACCTTCACCAACATTTAAAACAAAGGTAGGATTAAGCATAAGTTTAGCTTCTGTAAAATTTGTCATAAATCCCGCTTCAATTAAAGTTGCAGGACATCGCACATTTGATAGCATACCAACTGAAAGTGTACCTATCTTTCTGCCAGGTCTTCCAGTAAATTGCAAAACTTTGTTATACACATTCTGGCTGAGTAATCTGCTTTGGTTTGAATAAATATTATAAGGACTATAATAAACTTCCACACCTTGCGCGCTGTTAAAAGTTGTGCCATTTCCAGAAGCATTGTAAGCAAATGTAACAACCAAGCTTACACCTGCTCGATTAGTTCTCACAACCCTATTTGACACTGAAACATCTTGCACTTCGGGATGCACATCATAAACTCTAAAACCACACCTTAGACACGCTAAAATAAATTGTAATTTTGCCTGTTTGTTAAATTCATTCTCATAAAAACTGCGATTAATATAAGGCATAATAGGTGTGCGTTTGCCCACGGTAGGTGGATTCAAACCATGTTCATCATTTGCCCCTATTAAAAAATCACTTGCATTTGCCATAAAATCTCCTTGCATTTTTTATGCAAGCACTCAAAAAAATGTTAAGGGTGAAATACTCCAGTCAAGATTGACTAAAACAAAAAAGTTTAGCAACTGCTAAACTTTTTTATATGCTATTTATTTTAAGATTTCTTCGTCAATGTAGGTGGCTTCGTAGTCCGAAATATGGAAAAGCAATGCATTTGGATATTGCAAAAATGCTTGAGTTAAGTCATCACCTTGTTGAGCACGAGGGTCAAAACCGCCCATGTGCCAGTTGATACAAACAGCTTCTTCACGCGTAAGGTGAATAAAACTGCTTATCATATAAACAGACTTTTCTCCATGCCCAAAAGGTAAACTATTATTTTGATTGTGAGCATAATATGGAACTTGGACCCATTGTCCGTTTATCTTTTGGTTTTTAAGGTCTTTCACATAACTGCCAACTTTACATATATCATGCAACAATGCAATAATTGCAATGCTTTCATTAGATAATTTTTCAGCATAATTTTCGCCATACTCATTTTGTATGTTCTTTTTAAAACGATTATAAACCATCATAGAATGATAAGCCAAACCGCCGTCAAAGTTGCTGTGCCTACGGGCAGATGCTGGTGTTAAAAAGAAATCGCAACCATTGATGAGATAATCCAACAATTTGTCTGCACCTTCGCGCTTGATATTTGCCTTAAAAATGTCTATGTATTCTTGTTTAATTTGTTCGATTGATTTGTCCATAATTTCTCCTAAACGTTGCTATCTAGCCATATGGTTAACATGCAATAAAGCCTGTGCCTTTTTACTGTTTGGTTTTCCAAGATATTTTTTGTAAACCGCTTGCACCTGAGGATTTTGATAACTACATTTCAATACAGCTTTGTTATCATAGCCGAATAATCCAGATGCACGATGTTGTGTGGCTTTGGTGTTGTTTTCTTGCCTTGGTTGCCCACCGCCGCCAACGCACCCGTTTGGACACGCCATAACTTCAATAAAGTCAAAATTAAATTTATTTAATTTATCAAGCACTTTTCTTGCATTTGCCGTGCCATAAATTGCACACACATTAAGTGTTTCTTCACCAAGCTGAATGGTTGCAGTTTTTACACCTGAATAACCACGCAATGGTTTTAGTTGTATTAAATCTGCAGAAGGTTCTTGATTGGTTTTTAAATAATAAGCAGTTCTAACTGTTGCTTGCATAACTCCACCTGAAGCGCCAAACATAACGCCAGAACCTGTGCCAACCGAAAAAGGTTTATCAAACTCTGTTTCACTTTGATTTGCAAAATCAATATTATGCGCTTTAATAAGATTTGCTAATTCTCTAACCGACACAACAATATCAGTTTCTCTGCCGTATTCACCATGCAAGCATAACAATTTTGCTTCTGCTTTTTTTGCAACACATGGCACAGCCGCCACAACCACCAAATCTGCTGGATTAATGCCTGTCTGCTTTGCAAAAATGTTTTTTATTACACTTGATTGCATAGCAATAGGGCTTTTGCAAGTTGAAAGATTTGGCACTAAATTAGGGTAAAAAGTTTTAGCAAATCTTACCCAGGCTGGACAGCAACTTGTAAATTGTGGTAAATCGGTATTATGTTTTTTGCGATTTAAAAGTTCAGTTGCTTCTTCCATCACTGTTAAATCCGCACCAAAAGCAACATCAAAAACATAGTCCACGCCAAGATTTTTAAGTGTAGAAACAAGTTTACCTGCAACAAATTTGCCTGCAGGAATGCCAAACATTTCACCAAGGCTAACACGCACAGCAGGTGCAATCATAACAGCAACTTTTTTTTGAGGATTTTTGATCGCTTCCAAAAGTTGGTTGGTTTCATCTTGTTCTACTATCGCTTGGACAGGGCAAAAATTTGCACATTGACCGCAGTTGATACACACAATGTCGTTGCTATCATATTGCCAATAACCAGCCACACCAACCTGCTTTTTGCATACGTCTTTACATTTCCCGCAAAGCACACATTTGTTTTCTTTGCGCTTTATGCTTGGATTGTTGTGTGCAATTGGCACGCGAATTTCAGCATACTTGTCCAAATTTTGCTCCTTATCTTTTGTTGAGTTTTATATTATAAACTTTACGCTTGTTAGTTTTTCAGTTGTTTAAAACACTATGTTTTGTTTTTATCACGAAAAGTGTTTATATCTTTTATAGATATAATTAATCTCTTATTTGTTTAAAACTTTAATTTCATTGCCAAGTTTCACATCTTTAAAAGTTGTTAAAAGGTCTGCCACTTCAACAACCTTTTCATAAAAAGTTTTCATATTTTTAGGGTGCAAGAACAATGAAACATTATATTTTTCAGTTAACGATTTTTTTGTGTTGAAAACTTCAACAATATCGTCATCAGCATCATAAATCAATGCCAAATTTTGTTTCATATCAAATGTTAAGCCGCGCTCTTTAATAAGCATTGTTACGGGTTCAAAACCAATACTGCCGCCAACTGCTGGCACATCTTGACCAGTGATTTTTCCAATCATAGTGTCATATCTACCACCGCCGCCAATAGCACCACCAAAGCCGTTTGTATAATACTCAAATACTGTGCCTGTATAATAACCTTGACCACGAACAATTGAAATATCAAACAAAATTTTAACGCTTGGTTTTACCATGGCAGTTAAACTGCTGATAAGATATTTAATGTCATCAATAATATTTTGCGGTGCACCATACTTGATTGTTGCATCAATGCCGTTTTCAAGCACATCATTAAGGCTGTCAACCAAAGTGTTAATTTTTGCAATGTCAAAACCTTTTTCAATCAACTCCATCATCACGCCATTAAGTGAAATTTTGTCAATTTTATCAAGGGTTACACACACTGTGTTGATTTGAGCTTGCTCAAAACCTGCATTAAGCACAATCGCATTTAAAATACGCCTATCATTAATTTTAACTGTTAAATCGTCAAAGCCAATCAAATTGTATGTGTCGATACTGGTTTTCATAAGTTCAAGTTCAGCCAAAATAGACTTATCACCAAACACGTCAATATCGCATTGAATAAATTGACGGTCCCTGCCACGTTGTGGACGTTCAGCACGGAAAGAATAGTCAATTTGGATTGCTTTAAAAGGTGTTGGTAATTTTTCACGATTGTTGGCATAGAAC